>CALWJA010000028.1 GCA_944380875.1 uncultured Clostridia bacterium | reverse complement strand
TCAAATTCCTGCGCCAGAGAGAAATTGTCCATTATCAGAGATTTGGCGAAGGCCTGCGGATTATCACCGATCATCTGGATTCCAAAAACTTCTATGCGTTTAACCCGGAATTTGACCGCAACAATCGAAAGAAGAAATAACCCAACACCAAATCCCTCATACATTTTGTATAGGGTCTGGAAAAAGCCAAAGGGAGAGATTTTCTCTCCCTTTGGCCTTTTTACTTTTAAAATTGTTTATGCCTTTTTCAGTTTTAAAATATTTACGGAATAGGCAGGGGCACGATATGTAAAGGTCCGCCCGGCGTTTGCAATCTTCCCATATTGGGGAGCAACATGATTCTTTTCTTCCATAGAATTCACCGCATTCAAGGGAGCAGAAAGAACCTCTGTTTCTCCATTGGGTAGCACCTCGCAGTCAAGGCTGATCTGCACATCTGTATCCTGATCGCCCACATGCACCAGCTTTACGAAAACCGTATTCTCATCCTGTGTAGCCACTGTTGAAAGAACAGGATGCTGGACATGTTCCTTTTTCTGCACAAGCTCTCCATTTATATAGCATTCATATCCGTCATGGTATGCTTTGATTGTATAGGTATTAAAGCCGCTGAAATCCACATCCAGGTCAGTCTTTTCCGGTTCGGGCAAATCCCTCTCAAAAAAGCTTCTGGTCTCCGTTACGCCTTTTCCGTCTTCTATTTTCCAGATCTGATTGCGGACGGAGAAAAGGTTCCAATCCGGATCCTTGGGCTCATTGCATCCCGCGTCCGTGTTGGGATGGTAATTCCACACAGACAGGGTAACTGCATTTTCTCTTTCAAACTTCAAGTCAATTTCAAAAGTATATTCTTCCAGATCTTCTTTGCCGAAAGCTACCCACATTATGGAATCCGTATCCTGTCCCATGCGGCGGCGTCCGCTCTGGAATTCTTCCATAGCCTTGTTCCAAGCCTGGCTTTTGCCGATGCAGGGATGGGGCCGTTTTTCTTCCACCATGGTATACACGCCGTTTTCTTCTTTCCAGCCTCCGTAAATGGTTTTGGTGATATCCACCGGCTGCCCATTTATCCTGGCGTTTTTAAACTGCAGCCCGGCTTTTTCGCAAAGAAGCCCCGGGATTCCCTTATACACGGGAGGCTTCTTCTCCACCTGTGTTTCCACCTCCAGGACTTCTTTACCCCTGTTTCCAGCCATCATGGAAATCATATGGTAACTGGGGATTCCATATACCTGATGATTATCAAATACAATGAGATTGGGTTTCCAGGAGGTATAGTCGGAATTTTGGAAAAGCGGCGCATAAGCTGTTAATTTTACTATATCCTGATTCCTTTCGGCTCCTGCCAAAAAGGCTGCTTCCGCCAGCGCGCATTCCATAGAAGCAATTGTATTGCCCCCGTTTACCGCATATTCACCAACAAAAATATCCGGGCCGCTGCGGTCATAGGAATCAAAACGGTTCTCATTTTCCATAAAGAACTCCGGTGTATTGTAATAATGCTCATCCGCTATTTCCGTAGGAAGGCCGCTTTTCTCCGTATGGCAGTTTGAAATATAGATAATATCCGGATATTTTTCCTTCAATACCTTATAAAACTTTTCATATCTTGTATTGTATTCCGGCCCCCAGTTTTCATTGCCGATTTCCACATATTTCATGCGGAAAGGCTCGGGATGCCCCGCTTCCTTGCGCATAGCGCCGTATTTGGAATCTTCCGGGCCAAGGGCATATTCAAGAGCTCCCAAGGCCTCCTGCAGGAAAGAATCCACCGTGTCTTCATCAAAGAATTCCGCCACACGGGCCTGGCAGCTCATTCCGCAGTTGCATACATACATGGGCTCCATATCCAAATCTTCGCAAAGCTGGAGATATTCGTGATATCCCAGCCCGTTTGTAGTCCGATAATGCCACATAAGATTGTGGCTGGGCCGTTTCCAAACAGGGCCAATTGTGTTGGAAAAGCGCATGGCTGTTTCCAAAGAAACGCCTTCCACAATGCATCCGCCGGGGAAACGCAGGAATTTAGGATGGCTGTTTTTCAGCATTTCTGCAAGATCCGCCCGGAGCCCATGTCCTTTATATGTATCTTTGGGCATAAGGGAAGTAAACCCAAACAGAATTTCACATTCTCTGTCCGCTGTGAGGGCAAGTCTGCCTTTATAGTCTTCCCCATGGGCATGGATGAGAAAATCCAGTCTCTGCCAATTCTCAAAGGGTCTGACTACAGCATAGGAATCCCCATAGCAGGAACCGTCTTCTCCTTCCAGAGAAGCTTTCAGAACAACCTCCGCCGGCGCTTTCACAAATACATAAAGAGAATAAGCGGCTCCCTCTTTTACCGGTACTCCCGCATACCCAATATTCCAAAGCTTGCCCCCTTTAGAAAAGCGGACACGCAGAGCCGCTTCTCTTTTTTCATTCAGCGTCTCCTTCTGTTCCAATTCCATCTGGGCGTCTTTTGTATACCAGCCGGGGATGGGAGTATAGGGAACAGCCTCCGCCCAATCATCCATACCTTCCCCATGGTTGAACGCGCCGGGCCAGCCGCCCCGGTTCTTAAAGATTTTTCCATCCTCTTCCACTTGACAGCCGCCGGGAGTGAGAGAATCTTCAAAAGAACGATTCCGGATCATTTCCGGATACAAGCCTCCGTCTCCCGACCGGTTGATATCCTCAAAAAAGAGGCCGTAAAACTCTTCCGCCACTGGGAACCGGACTTCTTTGGTTTTTACCGCTATTTGATTTTGCATACAACTTCTCCTTTCGTCCATTCAATCGCTATTATTAAATTAGTAATCTAATTAGATAGATTATATCATTTTTCCTATATTTTGTTTTCTTTTAAGCATATTTATATATTTTCTTTACTAACAGCAATGTACCACATCTATATTCGTATTGCAATAGATTTTGGGTATTTACTGGATCTTGCTTTTTCACACAGAATCTGCTATTCTTTTTCAAACTTTCGTTTTAAGAAACAGAGAGGAGCATCAAAAGAATGGAGACAAATCGATTGGAACAACAGCTTTCGTTTTTAATTGAATGTGATAAAATGAAAAAAATCCTCCGGCGTACTGTATTGATGGATAGCTCCCGCCGGGAAACCGACGCAGAACATTCCTGGCATTTTGCTCTTATGGCTATGACGCTTCTGGAATACGCCGGCAATAAAGACCTGGATACATATAAAGTTCTTCGGATGGCCCTGGTTCACGATCTGATAGAAATTTATGCCGGAGATACATTTGCATATGACCCAAAGGGGCACAGCGATAAATATGAGCGGGAAACCGCTGCAGCCGATAAGCTCTTTTCCCTTCTTCCGGAAGACCAGGGAAAGGAATTCCGGTCTTTATGGGAGGAATTCGACGCCATGGAAACTCCCGAGGCCCAATATGCCGCGTCAATCGATCGGTTTCAGCCTTTTTTGCATAATTATAGGACACAGGGCTATACCTGGAAGGAAGGAAATGTCCACTATACGCAAGTGTATGAAAGAATGGAAATTCTTCGCACCGCCATGCCTGCATTATGGCCGACTGTTTTAAATATGATGAAAGATTCTGTTGAAAAGGGATATCTTCTCCCCTAACCTTCCCATGCTTCTCTTTATACATTTGTATCCTGCTTTTAAACTGCCTGATGGATCAAAAGTACCCGCAGGCAGTTTTTATTTTGCTACTTTTATTTTTTTAATAAATTCTGTTGCTTTTTCCTCTTCGATCTGGTATACTTGCAATAACTTTTTGTAATTGATGGTTTAAAGCGTAACGCTTTAAACTGTTAAAATAACGAGGGGGAGTTTTTATGTCCAAGGAATTGACAATTTGGGTTGTCATCGGCATATATGCGGTTTTTATGCTGGCAGTAGGCATCCTGAATTCCAAAAAAGGAAGCGGTATGGCTGAATTTACCGTTGGAGGGCGCAACGCCGGCGCCTGGATCTCTGCTCTTTCCTACGGCACAGCCTACTTTTCAGCTGTTATGTTCATCGGCTATTCCGGAGGATCCGGCTGGTCTTTCGGGTTATATTCATCGCTGGTGGGCATCGGGAACGCCGTTATCGGCTCTTATCTGGCCTGGAAGGTGCTGGCCGGAAGAACCAGGGAAACTACCCGCAGGCTCAAAATTAAATCCATGCCCCAGCTTTTTGAAAAGCGGTTCCACAGCAGAGGGATGAAGCTCTTTTCCTGTATTGTCATTTTTATCTTTCTGCTTCCCTATTCTGCATCCGTGTATAAAGGTCTGACCAGCGTTTGTTCCATTCTTCTCAATATTGATGAGCAGGTGTGCATGGTCATTATCGCCATTGCTTCCGCCGTTGTGCTGGTTCTGGGAGGCTATATGGCAACCCTGAAGGCAGATTTTGTCCAGGGAATCGTGATGATGTTCGGTGTGGTTGCCCTCCTTATTATGGTTGTGGTCTCTCCAAAAGTGGGAGGCTTGGAAAACGGCTTTAACCGTATGCAGGAATATATGCAGCAAAACGGCATGGCTCCCTTGAATATGGAATCCGCCGTATCGCTGGTAGCTACGATTTTGATGACCAGCTTCGGCACCTGGGGCCTCCCCCAAATGATTCACAAATACTACGGGATCCGGGATGAAAGAGAAGTAAAACGCGGCACCATCATTTCCACCTTCTTTGCCTTTCTGGTAGCGGGAGGCGGCTACTTTATCGGTTCTTTCTCTCATCTTTTCTTTGGGAACCAGCTTCCGGAAGGAGGCAAGGATTACTTGATTCCCAATATGCTGAATATGTCCAACCTGCCGGATATTTTAATCGGTATCGTATTGGTGCTCCTGATTTCCGCTTCCGTCTCGACTCTCTCCAGTATTACGCTGACAGCTTGCTCCACCTTATCCATGGATCTTGTGCGGGATCGCATCCGACCCCAGATTAAAGACCAAAACCTGGCTGTGCTTACCCGTTTTCTCTGCCTGCTCTTTGTGGTGGGATCCTATGTGGTTGCCAACTATCCTACTCCTATTTTGGAGATGATGAGTTACTCCTGGGGAATCATTTCCGGAGCTTTCCTCGCCCCGTATCTGATCTCTCTATATTGGAAAAAAATCAACCGGGCCGGGGCATGGGCCGGTATGCTGGGGGGATTCTGCACCGCTTTCATTCCGGTAGCCATTTCCGGTTTTAAAACACCCCATGGGCCTGTCTATGCCTGCGCCGCTATGCTGGTTTCTCTGGTTCTTTGCTTTGCGGTGAGTCTGCTGGCGGCAAAATTTCATTGGAAAGGCAGCGAAGAAAATCCCGCATTCTACGGAGAAGGCAAATAATCCCCTATCCTATGTAAAATTTCGCAATTTTGACGCAGCTTCTATCTTTTTTCTTTTGAAAGGTGTAAAATATACATATTCCTTTATATTTAGGAACAGTATTGTATGTGTGCGGCGGAAAGGGTTGTGAAAAGTATGCTGAAAGAATTCGATGAAGCTGTTAAAAAGAAAAAGAAAGATTCTCTTCCGGAAGAAGCACAGCCGGATGCAAAAGCACTTCGGGAAAAGCTCTCTTCCCTGCAAATCCAGTTAAAGGATCACAAACTCCCTGTTATTGTCCTATTGGAAGGCTGGGGAGCCGCAGGAAAGGGCGGTCTTATTGGGCGCACCATCCGGGAATTGGATCCCCGTTTCTATACCGTTGCAACCAAAGGTTCTTCTGCAGAAGAAGAAAAGCGCAAACCGTTTTTATGGAAATATTTTAACAAAATCCCGGAAGAAGGAAAGCTCACTTTTTTTGATACCGGCTGGATGCAGGAAACTGTTCGGGCTGTTGAACGGGAAGAATTAAATAAAAAAGCTCTTAAAGCCCGTATTGTCAGTATCAACACCTTTGAGCGGCAGCTGACGGATAACGGATACCTTCTGCTGAAAGTCTTTCTGCATGTTTCCAAAAAGGAGCAGCGCAAACGGCTGGATAAGCTGGAGGACGACAAAAACACCGCCTGGCGCGTCAGCATACATGACCGTTGGCAAAATCTTCACTACGACGACTGTCTGAAAGATTTTGACCGCTGTATGGAAGCCACCTCCACAGACTGGGCCCCCTGGCATATTATCGATGGCAACAACCGCGCGGACGCGGCCTGCGAACTCACGGCCCTCTTGGTATCTGCCATCGAAAACGCCCTCCAAAACGGTATCCCCCAGGCGCAAGTGGAGCCCCGGGAATTTCCTCTGCTCAAATCAAAACCCTTGCGAAAAATCGATCCAAATAAATCCATCGAAGAGACGGAATATGAAATCAAGTTAAAATCCCTGCAAAACCGCCTTGGAGAGCTGCATAACAAATTGTATAGGAAAAAAGTCCCTGTTGTATTGGCCTATGAAGGCTGGGATGCAGCTGGAAAAGGCGGAAATATCCGCCGTATCACCGGCGCCTTGGATCCCCGTGGATTTGAAGTGCATCCCATCGCAAGTCCTGAACCCCATGAAAAAGCCCGCCATTATCTCTGGCGTTTCTGGACCCGTCTGCCCAAGGATGGCCACATCGCCATATTTGACCGAACCTGGTACGGAAGAGTCCTGGTAGAAAGGATCGAAGGGTTCTGCACGGAAACAGAATGGAAACGCGCATATACGGAAATCAATGAATTTGAAAAAGAACTTTCCGACTGGGGCGCTGTAATCTTGAAATTCTGGGTGCATATCGATAAAGACACCCAGCTTAAAAGGTTTGAAGAACGGCAGAACACCCCTTCTAAGCAATGGAAGATCACGGATGAAGATTGGCGCAACCGGGAAAAATGGCCAGCTTATGAAGAAGCGGTGGATGAAATGCTGCAAAAAACCAGCACGGAATACGCGCCCTGGTATGTGATTGAATCCAACGATAAGAAATACGCGCGTATTAAAACCCTGCAGCTTTTGGTAGATGCTCTGGAAAAGGCTCTGAAATAAGATAGGTGTTCCAAAAAAGTTTCATCCTGCAAATGCTCATATCCCCCCGGAAAGCGCGTTATAAATGCGCTTTCCGGGGGGATTCTGTATAGAGCACCGTATTCTGTTTTACGTTTATGGGAAATTCCTACATTTTTCCGTAGCCATTATAGATTCGGTTTCGGCTCAATCTTTCTTCTTTGGGAAGGGCTTCCGCCTCCTCTATTTCATATGCCTCAAAGGTATCCAGCATGCGAAGGATAGGTTCGATCTGGGTATAGCTGGTAAACAGCACATTGGAATCCGCTCGCCACTGCACCTGGGTATAGCACTGGGTAGCCTCGTGGGTCATGCCCCGGTATCTGTAACCGATACTTCCATCCACATCCGTATGCTGCCGGGGATTCTTATGGCAAAAGCGGGCAAACTCCAAGTAATGCTCCTCCCCTGTCAGCAGATACAGCCTATAATATGTATAGGAACAGGCCGCCATATACATATCGATAGCGGAATGGCCTGTGGCAATAAAGCTCTGCCCGGTCAGATCCCGGGTTTCAAAGGAGTGGGGATGGATGGTCACATATACAGGATAGCTCCATTTCATTGTCCAGGTTTCCGTATAATCCGCTGCCCCGCAGGCGGCTTCCAGCCATTTTGGTTCCTGGGTAAGATCATACAGAGCCAGGAACCCAAACATAGCATAAATGCCCGCCTCTTTATCCAATACGCCGCCGTTGTCGCAGGTACCTCCTACATAATCCATGCCCTTATATACATTCTCATAGCTGAAAGCCCCCGCCTTCAGAGCGCAGTCTTTAAAGCTTTCGTCCCCTGTAACAAGATATAGCTGAACAAGGAAGCGAACGGCGCTGATAGTCATGCCCTTTGTAGAATCAAAAATGCTTTCATCCGTATTATACGCCCGATACCAGGAACCGTCCGGATTCTGATGGTTCACCAGCCATTGGGCTGTTTTTTTGCAGAATTCCAGCCAGGTGGGCTGCTCTTCTCCCTGCTTTTTCAGATATGCATATGCATCTATGATATTTTCCATACCATCGCTGAGCATCCTGATCCAAATGGGGTGTTCCATACGGAAGCGGGGAGGATCCAACACAAACCAGACGTTCGGCAGGCCAATTTCCATCATGGAGCTATCCACCCAGAAATTTATGACATTCTTGCCTTTTTGCACCAGATCAGGTCTTCCAAAACGCTTTCCATACCGGATAAACATATGCCCCATGCCCGGCTGCTGCCCCACAAACCCAAACTGGTGCATTACATCCGTGATCTCTCCATCGGGAAGATCCCACGCTCCGGGGAACCCCCATTCCCCTTCCGTCCAGGAACGGCAGAACGGATCTAAAAAGTCCACTACCGCTTTCAGAAGCTCTTTGTTGTTTACCTTTGCTATGGGGAAATGGAATACATTGTCAAAGTATCGCCATGTATCCCGCATCATGGTTTGGAAATCTCCTTTTCTGCCGGGAAGGACAATCACCCCATATTCCTGGGTAAACCCTTCCTTGGAGGGATGCATTTTCCGCACAATTTCCGGCGAAGGGAACAGAAGCTCCATTAAACTGTCCCCACCCGCCCTTGGGCTGAACATTTGAGGGCTTCCGGCTTCCGTCCCCGGATATACATAATCCAAAGAAAGGCCGCCCGGGCGCCCAAACCCAAGGGAACCTACGGAATAATCGGGATTGGAATGGTAAATTCGGCTGGGCTGGCTTCCATCCAAAGGCTTTACATCCGCTTTAGGCCGGGAAATAGCCAGCATGTCCCCTGTGAAACGATCCTGCATAGAGAGGAACGGAAGGGCAAACCGTGTTTCGTTATACCAATGATAATCCAGGCTTAAGTCGCATCCCATAAAAAATCCGGGCGCTTTTTTATTCTGCTGATACCATGCCCCCGGGCCGAAGAAATCGAAATCCCCCGGCTCCGTATGCGTCTGCATGACAAAGGAAATTCTGGAGAAAAAGCCCTGGTCATCGGTAGCCTTCTCCACCTTAACCTTTCTTTGAAACAGAAAAGAACCGTCGTTTTCCCTGGGGCTCACCGTATCCTCAAATGCATATACGGAACCGCTTTCCGTTTTTATTTTCCCTTTCCCCCGCAGGATCCCTTTTTCTTCTTCCACCTGGTCATAGGGAGCGGTGTACCATCTGTTGAAACCGCTCAAAATCCGGATGGTAAGACGAAGGGGCTCTTCTGTCCTGCAAATGCAAAGGGGAATGGGATCCTCCCTAAACACACTGTAGCCGTAACCTTTTTCCGTCTTGCTGAACGAAAAACTGTATTTTCCTGAATAGATTTTCATTTTTCCAACTCCTCTCTCCAAAAAGCAAACAATACGGTCTCCCTTTCTCCATACTAAAGGGGATTGTTTCATTATACTCTATCCCAGGCAAAGAATAAATGGCGTTTCGTAGCGGCAGCTTCCTTTCTAAAAGTTACATTTTCACAAATGTATTTCTTTTTTCTCCGTATGCTAAGTATGATGTAAAATTACGATTTCTCTTGATAATAGCCTCCACAAGAAGAGATTTCTCTCCCTTGCGTTTCCTTTTCTTCATAAAATATGGTATACTTTGTATACAGCTATCCAAAAGGATTTTTCCCTTTTGAACCTGCAAATCTTGACACATACGATTGGGAGGAAACCATGCCGCAGATTCGAACATTTCCCCGGTTTCTTGTTACGGAAAAAGCAGAAAACAGCATTCGGGGAGGACATCCCTGGATCTATCACACGGAAATTACAGAAGCCGCCCCCTGCGAGGACGGTGCTTTGGCGGACGTCTTCAGCCGAAAAGGCAAGTATTTGGGAACCGGCTTTTATAACAGCCATTCCAAAATCCGGATACGAATCCTATCGCGCAATGCCAACGACCGGTTTGACGAAGCATTCTGGGAGCGCAGGCTTCGGTATGCAGTGGATTACCGCCGAACCGTTATGGGAAAAGATTTTTCCTGCTGCCGTTTGATCTTTGGCGAAGCGGATTCTTTTCCCGGGCTGACTGTGGATCGCTTCCAAAACATCCTGGTTGCCCAGACCCTTTCCCTTGGTATGGAAAGGCTCAAACCCATACTCTTTCCCCTTCTGGTTTCCATTTTGCGGGAATACGGAGAAAAAATTGATGGTATCTACGAAAGAAACGACGTAGGTATCCGTGAGTTGGAGGGAATGGAGCAAGGAAAGGGCGCTTTCCAGGCGGAGGGGCTATCCCCAAATCTCCCCGGCATTACGGAAATTACCGAAAATGGGATCCGGTATACTGTGGATTATGTCAATGGGCAAAAGACCGGCTTCTTTTTGGATCAAAAATACAACCGCCAGGCTGTGGGGCACATAGCGCCAGGGAAACGGGTGCTGGATTGCTTCACGCATACCGGCGCTTTTGCGCTGAACGCCGCCAAGGCCGGCGCGGCTCATGTATGCGCTGTGGATATTTCCCAAGAGGCAGTAGATATGGCGAGAAAAAACGCAGAGTTAAATAACCTTCAGGAAAACATGTCTTTTGTGAAAGCCAATGTATTTGATCTTCTCACCCAAATGGCGGAAACAGGAAAGAAAGAATACGATTTTATTATTCTGGATCCTCCTGCCTTCACAAAATCCCACAGCACGGTGCGCAATGCCGCCCGGGGTTACAAAGAAATCAATCTGAAGGCCATGAAGCTTCTTCCACGAGGAGGATACTTGGCAACCTGCTCCTGTTCCCATTTTATGACGGACGACCTCTTCCGAAAAATGCTGCATAACGCAGCGGAAGACGCGCAGGTATCCCTCAGGCAGATTGAAGGGCGGCAGCAGTCCCCCGACCATCCTATCCTATGGAATGTCCCGGAAACCGATTATTTGAAATTTTATATTTTTCAGGTGGTTTGAACCGTCTAAAATTGGGCAAACCTCCTGTAAGCGCGGGGATTCCCAGGCGCAATCAACAGTAAAAAGGAGACAGCAGGAAATGGAATTCCTTTTTTCAAAAGGGTTGGAAAACGCTCCCCTTGCCCGCGATATCCGGCGTAAGGTATTTGTGCTGGAACAAGGATTTTCAGAAGATCTTGAATTTGATTCTATTGATTCCACAGCCTGGCATGTGGTTATGACCAGCGACGGAAAACCGGTTGGAACCGGCAGACTGTTTATACGCAGTCCAAGGCATCCCGCCATTTTTACCATAGGAAGACTGGCTGTGCTTCCGGAATACAGGAAAACGGGAGCCGGAAGGCTGATTCTGGAATATTTGGAGCAGGAAGCCATTCGGCTAGGCGCAAAAAAGCTGGTTTTGTGCGCTCAGGTTCGTGCGGAGGGATTTTATAAAAAATGCGGATACAGCCGTATGCTCCGCCCCCTTACAGACGACGAGGGAGTGCCCCACGTATACATGAAAAAAAGTATTCGCTTTCCTGCAAGTCCGCAGAAAAAGCGCCGCATAGCCATTCGTTCTGTTGCTGTTTTGATAGCGTTGTGTTTGTGTGTTTACGGAATCGGTGGGGAAATGATATATCGGGATCTGCTGGTTTCACAAAGCTTACCTGCTTCTGCGGAGGCAGAAGCATCTTGGGAATTTTCCTTCGGTTGGGAAATGCTTCCCGCCGAAAACGGTAATTTTCTCTATGCCCGAAGGGTTATCAACGAAAAACCTGATAACCGCTGGATCGTCCTTCTTCACCCATATCAGAGCAGTAGTTATACAATAACAGAATATGCTAAACACTTCTATGAAATGGGATATAACCTTCTGCTCCCCGATCTGCGGGGCCATGGAAAAAGCTCCTGGGCGCCCGCTTCCATGGGAATCCTGGATGGAAAGGATGTGGCCGCATGGTGTGAAAAGCTTTCTTCCGATTATCCAGGCTGCAGCATCGGAATCTTCGGCCTTTCCATGGGAGCTTCCACCGCCCTGATCGCTTCCGGTGAAAGTTTGCCCGAAAATGTGAAAGCCATTGCGGAGGATTCCGGATATGTCTCCCCCTGGGATGCACTTTCCACAAAGCTGCAAAAGGATTTCGGGCTTTCCTCCTTTCCTTTTTTAAACGCCGCAGACAGTCTCTCTTCTATTTATAACGGCTATTCCATGGCTTCTTCCTCTTCCCTGGATGCGGTTATCGATTCTTCCACCCCCACTTTATTCATCCACGGTAGCGAAGATTCCTTGGTACCTTTGCATGACATGGAAAGGCTGTATGCATCCGCCAACTGCCCAAAACAAAAGCTGGTTATAGAAGGAGCCGGGCACGCGCAATGTGCCTATACGGATTCGGATTTATATTGGTATGAAATGGAAAAATTTTTCTTCACCCATATGGATGAGACTTTGGAGAGCGACCCTATTGAAACAGGTTCCTGATCTGTAAAGCACAAAGCCGCATATAAAAAACGCCCTGGCTTTCTTACGAAAGTCCAAGGCGTTTTTTATATGTCTTACAGAAGGAAATCCCTTATGCGTCAGAATTTTACGATGTCTCCATCCACTGTTCCGGTGAGCCCGGCAGCATTTGCCTCATCCGTGTCGATATGAACAGCCAAACCAGCGGTTTTGCTAACGCGTACAATTACATCCCCAAAAACCAGGGAACGGTCATTGTACTCCAAGCGAAGGCCTACGGCTTCCCCGTCTGTTACGCCGTATTCCACAGCCTGCTCCGGGGTCATATGAGCATGACGCTTTGCTACCATAACGCCCTTGCTGATCTCAATTTCGCCCTTTGGCCCAATAATTTTGCAGCCGGGAGTGCCGTTTAGGTCTCCGGACATGCGCAGCGGCGCGTCAATTCCCAAAGCGCGGGCATCTGTCTTCGCTACTTCAATTTGGGTTTCGGGACGGACAGGCCCCAAAATAGACATTTTCAAAGAAGACTTAGGGCCGACCACTTCTACCTTTTCCACGCAGGCAAACTGCCCGGGCTGAGAAAGATCCTTTTTGGGGGTAAGCTGATATCCCGCTCCAAACAGTGTATCCAGATCGGCCTGTGTCAAATGCACATGGCGCGCAGAAGTTTCTACCATAATTTTCATTTTTCCATACATCTCCGTTCATGAATTTGGACAGACTTTTAACCTATCTGTATTTTACTCCTCCCCACCCGAAAGTTCAACACCAAATCTGTGGAATTCTATGGTATACTAGTATCGTTGCTATGTGTAAACAGAACAATTCCTCCATGAACAGAAAGGATGGATTAACGGATGTATGATACTTGGGAAAGTTTGCAAGAAGCCTGCCTTTCCTGCCAAAAATGCGGTCTGCGGCAAGGCTGCCGGCAAGTGGTTTTCGGCATAGGAAATCCGGAATCGAAAGTGCTTTTCATCGGGGAAGGCCCCGGAGAACAGGAAGATATCCAGGGTGAACCCTTTGTAGGCCGCAGCGGCCAGCTCCTGGATAAAATGCTGGCGGCCGTTGGGCTGGACCGCCATAAAGATCTTTATATCGGAAATATTGTAAAATGCCGCCCTCCCCACAACCGGGATCCTTTGCCGGAGGAACAGGAGCAATGCATCGGATGGCTGCGGAATCAGACCGCTCTTATGCGTCCCAAAATCATCGTGTGCCTGGGGCGGATTTCGGCCATGAAAATCATCCGGCCCGATTTTAAAATCACAAAAGAGCACGGTATCTTTTTTGAAAAAAACGGCGTCCTTCTAATGGCTACCCTCCATCCCGCAGCCTTGCTGCGCAGCCCGTCCAATAAACCTGCTGCCTTCGAGGATTTTCTGAAGCTGCGGAAGAAAATGGAAGAATTAGGGCTGAAAGAACCGGAAGTATTTTAAAGATGGGATATGGGGATCCATTTGCAGGAGTACTCTACAGCCATATGTATGTAAAAAAAGACGGGGAATCCCCGTCTTTTTTTACGCTTTAAAGGAACCGTTTCATGCCTTCCACGTTTTCCTCTTCTGTAGCGAGAAATTTTCCCGCCAGTTTTTCCACTCTGGGATCGGTTTCACCGGAATCCCGGTAGGCTTTCTGCTTGCGGATGGTTTCCGTAACCCCCATGGTGTTTCCCTGGACCATCATTTCCGCCATATGGGAAACCGAGGGATCCTTCCAGGTCTTCATAGCTGTCATCATCTGCGCGGAAAATTTCGCCACGGATGAAACGTCCTCCTGCTTAGCCCCCTGCTGCTTCAGAAGCCCGTCTGCAGCTTCATAAAGGGTTTCATACTCGCCCAGCTGTCTTTTTAGTTCCCGGCGGAAAGCAGGATCCTCCGTTTTTCCCAGAAGATCCAGTATTCCCTGGCGGCCCATCTGGGTGCCCTGGCGGATAAAATTCAGCATGCCGGCAGTATCCGTTTTTTCCTTTTGGTGGCTTTGCTGTTCGATGTGTCCGCTGTTTTTATTTTCAGACATTCCTTTCACCCCCAATGGGAGTGTTCGCACAAATTTGGGAATTATACTCTCAGGAAGCGGAAACATGCAGTTTTTCCAACACTGCTCCTATATTCTCCTCGATAAGCAGATCCGCTCTTCCATCCATATGCGTGGGGCTTTTATTGATGACCACAAGATACTTCCCCTGGAAATATTCCACCAAACCATTGGCCGGATAAACTACTAAAGACGTTCCCCCGATTATGAGCATATCTGCCTGCCGGATGGCTTCAATCGCCCCTCTCAATATATTTTGGTCCAATCCCTCTTCGTATAGGACCACATCCGGTTTTATAATGCCGCCGCAAGCACATTTTGGCACACCTTCTCTTTCAAGAAGTTCCTGCACGGTATAAAATTTCCCGCACCGGGTGCAGTAATTCCGGTAAACCGATCCATGCAGCTCAAATACGTTCCGGCTGCCGGCTGCCTGATGAAGCCCGTCTATATTCTGGGTAACAACCGCCGTAAGCTTGCCTGCCGCTTCCAATTCGGCCAGTTTTTTGTGGGCAGCGTTGGGCTTAGCATCCAGATAGAGCATTTTGTTCCGGTAAAACCGGTAAAACTCCTCCGGATGAAGCTGGAACATGGTATGGCTCAGCATTTCCTCCGGGGGATAGGTATACTGCTCATTGTAAAGCCCATCCACGCTCCGGAAATCCGGAATGCCGCTTTCTGTGGATACACCCGCTCCGCCAAAAAACACGATTCTTTCAGAATCATCTACCATTCTTTGCAAAACTGAAACAGGATTTTCTTTTACCATTTTTATTCCCCCTTTTTTGTATTGTAAAATATCCTGCCGGGAAAAGCAAGAAAGACGCTCTTTCGTCATGCATAATGGAGCAAACAGGTAAAAGATGAACATTTCGTTACAATCGGCAGGAATCCATTGTAATTCTACAGGATTTTTTTATATAATGGGAAATAAGAGTTACCCTGAAAACAACCTGAAATGGTTTTCTATACGACAATAAAAAAGAAAGGTGCGGATCCATTTGCGTGATACTGCCATAGCTATCATAAAGGAAGTTAAAAAAGCCGTAATCGGCAAGGATGACGTAATTACAAAAGCATTTATGGCTATGCTCTCCCAAGGGCATATCCTTCTGGAAGATATCCCCGGTGTGGGCAAGACGACTCTCGCTATTGCCTTTTCCAAAGCCACACAGCTTTCCTGGAAACGGACCCAATTCACGCCGGATACCCTTCCTTCCGATATAACCGGATTTTCCATGTATAACCGGGATACTGGCGTATCCGAATACATGCCCGGCGCGGCCTTCTGCAACCTGTATCTAGCCGACGAGATCAACCGGACAAGCTCCAAAACCCAAAGTGCCCTTTTGGAAGTGATGGAAGAAGGCCGTATAACGGTGGACGGCGTCACCAGGGATGTTCCAAAGCCATACACGGTCATCGCCACCCAAAACCCCATCGGATCAGCAGGCACCCAGCTTCTTCCGGAATCCCAGCTGGACCGTTTTCTTATCCGCCTTTCCATGGGATATCCCAGCCCGGAGCACGAAATAGAGATCATGCGCCGCCGGGAACAGGGAAATCCTCTGGAATCCATTCGCCCTGTAGCAGATGCTAAGGAACTTCTGGCCATGCAGGAACTGGTGGAACACATCTATATATGTGATGAAATCTATCAATATATCCTGAGCCTGTCTCTGGCCACCAGGGACAATGAAATGATCCGTCTGGGCCTGAGCCCTCGAGGTTCTCTGGCTCTCTGCCGTATGAGCCGGGCGGCGGCATGGCTCCAGGGAAGGGATTACGTTGTGCCGGAGGACGTCTCCTTTGTATTCCACGATGTGGCTATACACAGAATTGTTCTTTCCTCTAAAGCACGGCTAGGCGGTCTGCAGGCCAGTGATATCCTGAACGGGATCCTGGGGCAGGTTCCGGCTCCGGTTCCAAGGAAACGGGGCGTATGAATATGGTGAGGGCATGGGTGCTATATATTTTGCTGCTTTTTGGAAGCTTTCTATTCTTCCTGTTTTATACAGAATATATTTCCTTCTTCTTATTCGCCGCTGTGCTTTTGTTCCCCCTCTTTTCCCTGCTTTTCTTTCTCCTTGGGAAAAGGAAGATCCGCTTGCATATTCAGCCTGTTTTTCCCCTTGCAAAATCGGGAACCTGCTCTTTTACCCTGGAAATTGAAAAGCCCTGTTTTCTACCTTTGCTGAAACTGCGAACAAAAGTGATTCTTAAGAACACTTTTTCGGGGGAACAGCTTTCCCAAATCATGGAGTTTCCTCTTAGTAGGGGGAAAACATCTCTTTCTATCCCCTGCACTTCCAACTGCTGCGGAAGAGTGCTGCTTTCTCTCTCTCCATGCAGGGTGTATGATTTTACAAGATTGTTTTATGCTTCTGTCCCTTCTCCTCAGCCGGAAGCCGCTTTTTTCCTTCCGCCGGTTCCTCTTTTTGAACCGGAAGGGCAAGCTTTTTCAAGGGCGGAAGGTATGGAAGAAACCAATTCCCGGCGCCGCGGCGGGGATCCATCCGAGATTTTTGATCTTCGTTCCTGGCAAGCAGGGGACCGTCTGCGGGATATTCACTGGAAGCTTTCTATGCGGACAGAAGAAACCATTGTGAAAGAGCATGCAAGCCCTATGCTTCCGCCGTTGCGTCTTTATATCCATTTCTGCGGAAATGCGGCGGAGCAGGATGGGATTCTGGAAACAGCCGCTGCTCTAGGGACTGCTTTCTGTGGAAACGGCATGCATATAGAACTATTTTGGGAAGATTATTCTCAAGGCAAGGACGCAGGACAGCTTCGTTCATTTCTTTTGCAGGAACAGGAAGAGATGCTTTTGTGCCTGCAGGCAATGCTCTCCTCCGTTCCAAATCCCAACGGCAATCTCTCGGAGCTTTCCCCCACGAAAACAACAGATATGCAGATCCTTCTCACCGGCCCTGTTACACCGGATGAACTGGAAAAGCGTTTTCTTGCGGAAGATTATACTCCAAAGGAAGTATTGGTCGTTTCAGAAGAAAATCCACCGCAGGAAGAATTCCTTTCCCGTATGCCCAACATTTCTATTTTCTACCTTCAACCGGGCCATATTGAAGAAAGTCTCCGATGTATTGCACTGCGGCAGGAAAAGGAGGGGCGCCTATGAAACCAGACGTATATAGTACTGAAGGAAATTTGTCTCTTTCTCTTCCTTCCCCTTTAGACAAAGGGGGAACCGTTTACCGTTTGTGTATGGATTGGCTCCTGCTCTTTATACTCTGCGCCAGTTCCTACCTGCCTTTTATTGGCATTTTCCAACTGCCGGTAGGAACGTTTCTGCCTTTGCTTATATTCGCCTGCCTGTTTCTTTCCCTTCTTTTTTTCGGGTTATTTTTCTTTCATAAAATAGCCATATGGGCTCTTCCGCTCTGTTCCGCATGCTGGTGTATTCTGGTGTGGAATATACGGGAAATTTTTGTGCAGGGATTCATCCTCTGTGTTAACCAGGTGTTTTCTGTTTGTGAAGAAGAATTGGGATTTTCTTTTCCCAGCTATCTTGTAACAAATCAGGCTATTCTGCATAAAGAAGAATATTGCTTTGCGTTTATCCTGATTTTAATGTTTGTGCTGATGGAAATTGCCGCCTGGGGTGTTGTCCGCATGCACAGCAGTTCTCTGGCGTTGCTTGTAACCCTGCCTTTTCCGGCGGCAGCTCTGGCGATCGACAGTCTCCCTTCTTTCTTTGCGCTGATTCCTTTTCTCGCAACGGCAACAACGCTTTTGCTTCGATTTCGCCAAAAGGAATACTTTCACCCCTATGTGCCGAAACGGGTTCTGCGCATTTCTTCTGAGAAAAGCGCAGGAAATACGGCCGTCTCCCTTTTATGCGTCTCCCTTTCTCTGTTTTTCCTTCTTTGGGCGGTTTTTCCTCCCAACACCTATGTTAGGCCTGGGGCAATAGACGATCTGCGAATACAGGCCGAAGATTTCCTTTCTTCCTTAGGGAAACAGGCTCCGTCTGATCCGATTATATGGAACCCTTCCGGTCAATTTTCTTCCAGCCGTGTTAACCTGGCGACCAAAGGCAATCTTTCCTTCAGCGGCAAAACCGTCCTGAAAATCCGCAGCGATTCTCCTTCCGATCTATATCTCAGGGGATTTACAGGCGGAACCTATACCCATTCCTCCTGGCGTGTTCTGGAAAACCGGGCTTACGAAAATCTTTCCCCGTCTTTAGAACGATATAACCCTCTGCTCTATTGGGGAGGAATCGGAACGGCGCCCTTTACCGCCTGCCATTTAGAAATCGACGCTCTGGACGAAACCGCTTCCATGCTGGCGCCTCATACGCTTAAATCCCTTCCTTCAGACGCTGTATTCTCTTTTGACCAGGCTTTTTCTTTCCAGGTTCCTAAACAGGAATATTCTCTTTCTGCCTATTCCGCTTCCCTGGATAACATTTATGCAACGGGTCCTCGGAGCGCTATGATGCAGTTCCTGCAATATATAGCCCAGTACTATGACGAAAACTGCGAAGGTTTTGCAGATCTCTTTACTATGGATGCGGATAGGAACCGTTCCGCATACCTGCAAAATCTTTCCGCCGGTGTTCAGCAATCTCTGTCTTCCGAAGCTTTGCAGTTCCTGCAGGCTGAGATGGATTACAGGCAATTTGCCTTATACCAATACACTCGTATTCCGGAGGAGTTATCCCCATATTTGGATTCCGTGGTGGAAACTCTGGAACAAAACTATTGGTCCATACCGGAGGAAGACGATTCCGCATATTCCTCCTATACGGGTTTTCAGCCTATTATTGATGCAGTCACCCATTATTTGGCCGATACCTGCCGGTACTCCCTCTCCCCTGGCACCACTCCTTCCGGAAAGGATTTCACCCGTTATTTTCTGGAGGAAAACCGGGAAGGATATTGTGTTCACTTTGCTACGGCAGCTGTTCTGCTTTTCCGTTCCATGGGAATCCCCGCCCGGTATGTGGAGGGTTACATTGTGCCCCTGCAGGATTTCACCCGCACCGACTCCGAAGGATGGGTGCATGTCTCCGATGAAAAAGGGCATGCCTGGGCGGAAATCTATGTCCCTCTATATGGTTGGACGCCCGTTGAAGTCACGCCGGGATATTCCGGCGCTTCGCCCCAAAACCCCGATATGCCCTATCC
>CALWJA010000027.1 GCA_944380875.1 uncultured Clostridia bacterium | reverse complement strand
GCAATGTTCTCAGCAACTGATCTGCCACAAGGGCATACCATGCACCCCAAAGCCCCAGCTGGAATACATTTACAAGAAGCAGAGCCAAACCGCTTCTGACAATTAAAACCGTAATAAACATAACTGCTGCCGGATATTTCGTATCTCCTGCGCCCCGCAGGCCGCCGGAAACAATAAACTGGCTGGATTGGAAAGGCTGAATACATCCCACCATTATCAGGATATTGCCTCCAAGAAGCACAATCTCCTCCGTCTGGTTATAAAGCCACACCACATCTCTTCCAAAGAAGATCAAAGCGGCTGCCAAGAACAAAGAAACGATCAAGCCGATTCTTCTGGTATGGCGCATATAGATTTCCGCCATATCGATTCGCCTTTTGCCCAAACTCTGCCCCATAAGGGTAGTAGCGGAATTGGAGAAGGCCTGGCCTGTCATAAAGCTCATCGCCTGTATGTTCATGCAGATCTGATGGGTTGCATAGGATACATCTCCCAAGCCCGCCACCGTTCTGGTATAAATAATTACGCCTGCCCGCATAAAGAGCTGCTCCACCATAGAAGGAATACCTATGGAAATAACATTTCCCAAAATCACCAGATCTACTTTGAATTTTTCCCTAAAGCTCAGATAAATGTATCTTTTCTTGTTCATTACAAAAATTATAGCAATGAAGAACGCTACCGTCTGCCCAATAATTGTGGCTATAGAGGCACCCGCCACCTGCAGCTCCGGAAAACCAAATTTTCCATAAATCAACAGATAGTTAAAGAATAGATTGACCAAATTGGAAATCGTATTATAAATCAAGGGCGTTTTTGTATCCCCAATACCCCTGAGGACGGCTGTAACGGTAAACGAAATACATAGGGGCACAAATCCATACATCTGAATCTGGAAATACTCAACCGCATAGCCGAAAGTTTCCTCCGAAATGCCGCTTCCTCCCATAAAACGGATCATTGGCGCTGCGAAAACTAGGCCAACTATCATAAACAGCACTGCAAGGATCGCATTTAATAGCAAGGACTGGCGGAAAACTACATTTGCCTTCTCTCGGTTCCCCTGCCCCCGGAACCGGGCCACCATAGCTGTAGCACCTACATTCAAAGCCTGCATCATGGTCATAAGCAAAAACTTCGGTTGGGCGCTTAGACCTACGGCGGAAAGGGCTAAAACCCCCACCGTTCCCGGCAATTGGCCTACCATAATCTGATCTGCCATACTTGTTAACTGCGTCAGAACCAACTCCAAAAAAGAAGGCCATGCTATACGCACCACGTCTCCATACAGCATTCTGCGGGTTACTCCATCGGGAATTTCCGCATGCCGCAGTTTTTTCTCTCTATCAATAGGAAGGTCACCTGTTCCTACAGGCAGAGAATCTAAGGTTGTACGAACAATTTTGGCTTTTGTCTCCCCAAGAGGGACAGATGAAGAACTGCCATTCACTTCTGCTTTTTGTTTTTGCATACATTCGCCTCTTAACTTTAGTGTTTTAGTCTATAAAATTAGACTTATTATAGCATTTAATTTGATATATTTCAACTTTTATGGTGAAATTTTCTATTCCATTCTCCTGTATACATGCTATTCTTTATTGCTAAAATTTGCAAATCCATTAAAAAAAGCATGACAGCCATTTCTGACTGCCATGCTTTTTCATTTCACCTATTGGTATTCAAATACGCTTTTATGCCTTTTCAATGGACAGATACCACACAGAGTGGATCGGCAATTCACACTCCATAGAGAGAGTTCC
Source organism: uncultured Clostridia bacterium (assembly GCA_944380875.1). Taxonomy (GTDB): domain Bacteria; phylum Bacillota; class Clostridia; order Oscillospirales; family Acutalibacteraceae; genus UMGS1264. The sequence goes on along the minus strand of CALWJA010000027.1, from coordinate 61,539 downwards.
CTCAGCGGAAACTTCCATCTCTGTAACCTCCGGTTCCTCCAAAAGTCCCTTCTGACGGATCGCCTCATAGACTTCTCCTTCGGGATACAGGGGAGAACCCTGCCGCAGCCATTCTTCATAGCCGTTGGAATGGGTCTTATCCACCACATACCGGGATACCCGGACTTTACCTGCCTCAAGCCCCGAAACGGAGAGACGGACGGGGGTAGATCCCTGCGCATCCCTATCTTCCAGATGGCTATAGATCATTATTCCCAGCGGAGAACCAGGTTCGTTGGATTCCTTCGCAGCCATGCCGGAAATATCAGGCTGTACTTTAGTATCCTGAGACGCACCGGTGCTCTCCAGAGCTACCTTTTCATCGCCCAACCAGGCCAGCATACGAAATGCATGCATAACAGGTTTCTCAATTCCCTGGGTAGTGAAAGCGCGGGTGCCTTCGAAGCAGCTTTCTCCGGGGAAAGTCCATGCCCAGGCAAGAGGACGGACCTTCATATTGTATTCCATAGCCAGTTTTTCGATTCCCACATAGGTGGAAGCTACATAGCTGGCGTAATATTCCGAATTGCGGAACACCATATTGGCATTGTCATACATGCCGCCTGCGGCCCAACCGTCGGGATCCGCCTCAGAGAGGACGATTTCTCGATCCCCATAGCCGCATTCCCGGACTACATCCATACCGACTTTTACCTGCAGAAGAAGCCTTTCCACAGAGGGATCTTCTTTTTTCGTCCGCGCCGGGACCGCGAAGGGGAATCCGCCGCCCTTTACATGGAACGTAATGAAGTCCAAACGGGTTCCTTTTTCCTGAGTATAGTAGTTGGCGCCATCGCGGCAATGCTCCAGGAAGAAACGAAGGAATTTCTGGGAATTGCTTCCCTCAAAAGGTCCGGTAGTAGCCGGGCCGGAAAGACGGGCGTTCGGCAAAACGGAATGGAATGCGTGCTCAGTGTAGTCATAGAGCTTGCAGTATTCCGCTGCGGAACCGCTCCAATAAAAGATATCCGGCTCGTTCCAGAGTTCAAAATCCCAGGAATTTACTTCTTCTTCCCCATAACGTTCCACCAGATGCTTGGCAAGAGTTTCAATAAGCAAATGCCACTTATCGTAATCCTTGGGAGGGAAAGTCCATCCCACATTCTTATAGGTTTCGTGCCAGTTCTCGTGGATACCTTTTCCATAAGAAGTGTCTGCCAGATCCATAGGCATAAAGCCCAGCTCAAGGAAAGGCTTATTACCGGACTGCAGCTGTGTATCCAGAATACGGTCATAGAAGGTAAAATCAAAAACAGGATTTCCTTCTGCATCTTCCGTATACAGATTTGTGGAACCAAATTTATAGGCTCCGTGGCAATTGCCTGTGCAGAACATAAAATGTGTGCGGACATAATATGGCGCATCCTTCAATCCGCCAAATATATCGAGAAGCTGTTTTCCTTCCGGCATATAGGTGTAATTACACTCATCATATCCAACATACCGCCAGAAACGATCCTGTTTCCCCAGGGATTTTTCGGCCTGAACCTGTATTTCCACAGGCTGCTTCTTTTGTGCTTCCATTTGCTTTTCCTCCCGTTCCAAATTATACAAATATACATACAATTGAGGCAGGCAGCTAAAAGAAATCCTTCCTATCCTCATTCATATGTCTGTATATGGATGTTTTTTTCAGCATACATCAGCCAGCAGGAAAAATCCATAGGTGGAAAAACCATAGATCACATTTGGAATTTGTGTCTTGCTTACAAAGAAACAATAGCGGATGTACAGTATGCTCTTTACTTTTGTTTTTTTCTTCCGTATGATAGAAAGTAGGATACATTTTTGCTAATTAAAAATAGAAAACAACAGAAATTCCTATCACGGAAAGGAGGACATCCCTATGAAATTGGGAGGTCCCGTATTCGGAATAGAAACAAAAGAAGGAAAAGCGGATCCTGCCGCTTTCGCAGAAGCGCATGTAAAGGCTGGCTATCAGGCAGCTTACTGCCCGGAGTTTCTCCATCCCGGCCAAAAGGAAAATAACCTATTCACAAAAGAACTGATGAAGCGCGGTATTCTATGGGCAGAAGCAGGCGCCTGGTGCAACCCGCTTACCGCAGATGAAAAAGAGGCCCGGAAAAACCGAGAGTATATGATTGAACGGCTAGCTCTTGCGGAGGAACTGGGAGCAAAGACCTGCGTCAATATCGCCGGAACTTTCTCTTCCGAAAACTGGTATGGCCCCCATGAGGGAAACTATTCCGAGGATTTCTTCGCTCTGGCCGTGGATACGGTCCGCTATGTGCTGGATGCGGTTAAACCCCGCCGCACAACTTTTTCTGTGGAAATCATGCCCTATAATTTTCTGGACGGCCCCCAAGCCTATCTTCAGTTTCTGAAGGCTGTGGATAGAAAACAAGCCGCCGTGCATCTTGATCCCTGCAACTGCATCTGTTCTCCCCGCATATATTGCCATATTTCCGACTTTCTTAAAGAGGCTTTTTCCCTCTTGGGCGACCGGATCGTATCGGTGCATCTGAAGGATATTACCATGGAGCAAAATACATTTACCGCTGCTTTCCGGGAGGTTCCTCCCGGAGAGGGGCATATGGATTATCCCCTTCTGCTTCGTCTGCTGAACCGCCTTCCGGCGGATACTCCCGCTATGCTGGAGCATTTGCCCGATGAAGCCGCTTACCGGAAAGCTTTTTCTTTTGTAAAGCGGATACAGGAGGAAATACAATAAGGAATCTATTTTTTCTTTTGACCTTATAGTGTCCTATATCCCCTTTTCAGCCATTTAATTCTTTGTATACCATAAAAATGCGAGGTGCTTTTTATGCTGCCTTTTTTGCAGGAAGCTGCCCGTGTGCGGCCTTCCCAAAAACAACTGGATTGGTTTGATCTGGAATCCTACGCTTTTATTCATTTTGGCCCCAACACCTTCACAGACAAGGAATGGGGCACCGGCCAAGAACCGGAATCCATATTCAACCCCACTAAGCTAGACTGCCGCCAATGGGCTAAAGCTATTCGTTCTGCCGGGATGAAAGGGATGGTATTGACAGCTAAACATCACGACGGATTCTGCCTGTGGCCTTCCCAATACACGGAACACAGTGTAAAAAACAGTCCTTTTAAAGGCGACGTTGTGAAAGAGGCGGCGGACGCCTGCAGGGAATACGGTCTGAAATTCGGCTTCTATCTCTCTCCTTGGGATCGTAATTCCAGATATTATGGTACACCGGACTATAACGAGTATTTCTGCAACCAGCTAAAGGAGCTTCTCACCGGATACGGCGAGATTTTCTATGTATGGTTCGATAACGCCTGCGGGGAAGGGCCTAACGGAAAAAAGCAAATATACGATTTCCCCCGGTATTTTGATCTGATCCATACCTATCAGCCAAACGCCGTCATTTTCAACGATTTTGGTCCGGATATCCGCTGGTGCGGCAACGAGGGAGGCGTTCCCCGTCAGGCCGAGTGGGCTGTAGTTCCTTCCGAACTTTGCCCATACGCAACGGTGCAGACAGGTCCCGGCCCGCTGGCAGAGGAAGGCTGCCTTTCCTATCTATACAATACAGATGGGGACATCGGTGCTATGCATCAGATTCTTTACAGCAAAGGCCTTGTTTTCGCTCCTTCGGAAATCGATATGTCCATACGACCGGGCTGGTTCTGGCATGAAAAAGAAGAACCTCATTCCCTTGCGCGCCTGTTTCAGGTCTACCTTTCTTCCGTAGGTTCCAACGCCTGTTTTCATCTGAATATACCGCCCAACCGGGAAGGTTTGCTGGATGACAGGGATGTCCGCCGGCTGCAGGAATATGGGGACTTTTTGAAAAAAGAATTTTCCGATCCTATTCCCGCCAAAGTGGAAAAACTCCCTAATTGTCCGCCTACTCAGCCCCAATACAAGATCCTCCTTGAAAAGCCCCGAAAAGAAATCAAATATGTGGTCCTTTCGGAAGATATCGCCCAGGGGCAGAGGGTAGAATCTTTTCGCATCACAAAAAATCAGGATCGGATCGCTTCTTTTGAAGGTGCCTGCATCGGCCATAAGCGGATCTGCCCCTTGCAGAACCCCTTCAAAAACCAAAACCCTCTTACCGATACCAGCTTGCCCGACATCGAAAGTCTGACGGTTCATATCACCGCCGCCCGGGATGAAGTCCGCATGAAAGATATAAAAGTGTATTGACTTTCCTTCTTAAGCCTTTTATATCCTTTATTCGGGTATAAGCAGCCTAATGAATCTATTCTTCAATGTAGACAAAAAGCGCCGTAAGATGCTGAAAATGCATCTTACGGCGCTTTTCATCCGTTCTATAATGGATTTTACTATCTCACAGCATACGCCCTTTTGGGAAAAAGGTTCTTATGCGTGGAGCCAAAACTTCTGCAGAAGATAAATCAAAAGGGCAAACAGGCCAATAAGCACCAAAGCGATGGGAATAAGAAGTTCCGCCATGGCAATGCACATTGCCACAAAATCCTTTCGGGTAGGTTTCGGCGTTTCCATTCTCTCCTGAAAATCTTCCCGCTTTTGGGAAGCCGATTCCCGCTGGCTTTCGATCCAATGATCTTCTTCGTCTGCAAGAGACGGTTCCGAATGGGCATCGGACGCATCCGTGGTCTTACCCAATTCTTCCGCCTGCTCCCGTTCTTCCTCTTCCTGTGCCTCTCTGGCCCACTGCTCCGCCAAAAGATCGGGGCGGGGCCCCTGGCCTAATTTAAAGATCTTCCACATACCTTACACCAGATGGCAGGCCACAAAATGGCCGCCGCCAATATCCCGGTATTCAGGAGCTTCTTTGGCGCACTTATCGCATGCCATGGGGCACCTTGTGCGGAATTTGCAGCCTGAAGGCGGATTGGATGGGGATGGAAGATCGCCGGAAAGGATGATTCTTTCCCTCTTCCGAGTGGGATCCGGAACAGGAATCGCGGACATAAGAGCCTTTGTATACGGATGAAGGGGATTATCAAAAATCTCGTTTTTATCCGCCAGCTCTACAATATTCCCCAGATACATAACCGCTACCCGATTGCTGATATATTCCACTACAGAAAGATCATGGGAAATGAAAATATAGGAGAAATTCCTCTCTTTCTGCAAATCTCCCAAAAGGTTGATGATCTGGGACTGGATGGAAACATCCAGCGCAGAAACAGGCTCATCGCAAATGACAAACTGAGGATCCAGCACAAGAGCTCTGGCAATGCCGATTCTCTGCCGCTGGCCGCCGGAAAATTCATGGGGATACCGGTTTATATAATAGCTCGGCAGCCCGCACACTTCCATAATTTCCTCAACTTTTTCCTTAGCCTGGTTTTTATCCATGAGTTTATGGTCAATCAGAGCTTCTCCGATGATCTGCCCTACCGTCATACGAGGATTCAGGGAAGAATAGGGATCCTGAAAAACCATCTGCATCTCCAAACGTTTCTTACGCAATTCCTTTTTGGAAAGCTTCGCTATATCCTTCCCGTTGAAGAGAACTTTTCCGCCTGTTATCTCGTGGAGACGCAAAATTGTTCGCCCTGCAGTGGATTTTCCGCATCCGGATTCGCCCACAATGCCCAAGGTTTCCCCACGCTTAAGCTGGAAAGAAATGCCGTCCACTGCCTTTACATAGCCCACCGTATGCTGGAATACCCCGCCGCGGATGGGAAAATATTTTTTTAGATTCTGTACGTCCAAAATGATGTCGTCCATCTTGTATACCCTTCCTTTCCGCGGTTTATTCAGCCGGATTCGGCTGTGCCTGCGAAGATGTATCCTGCTCATGGAGCCAGCAGGCCACATAATGGCCATTGCCCAAATCTACAAGATCCGGGATCTTATTCCTGCAAACCTCCATACATTTCTCGCAGCGTTCATTGAAATAACAGTTATCTGGCATGCCCACAGGATTGGGCACCTGACCCGGAATGGAATAGAGCCGTTGATTATGGTCCGTTACACCGATTACAGGCTTGGATTTCAACAACCCTATTGTATACGGATGAGCAGGGTTCTTGAATATTTCCAGAACGGGCCCTTTTTCCACTACTTTGCCTGCATACATAACCACCACATAATCGGCCATTTCCGCCACTACGCCCAGATCGTGGGTTATGAGCAGAATAGACATGTTGAGCTCTTTTTTAATCTTGCGCATCAAATCCAAAATCTGCGCCTGAATGGTTACGTCCAGCGCCGTGGTAGGCTCGTCCGCAACAAGAAGACGGGGGTTGCAAACAAGAGCCATGGCTATCATTACTCTCTGACGCATACCGCCGGAAAGCTCATGGGGATAGCAGTCCAGAATTTCCTCCGCCCGGGGAATTCCCACAAGCTTCAGCATTTCCAGAGCCTTCGCTCTGGCGGACTTTTTATCAATATCCGTATGGAACAGAAGGCTTTCCATGATCTGATGCCCTACCGTAAGCACCGGATTCAGGGAGGTCATAGGCTCCTGGAAGATCATGGCAATATCTTTGCCGTTAATCTTTTCCATCTGCCGCTTATCCATTTTCAGAAGGTCAACCCCATCCATAAGGATCTGACCATCCACAATTTTTCCGGGAGGGGTCTGCACAAGGTGCATCATAGAAAGAGCCGTTACACTTTTTCCGCAGCCGGATTCCCCTACTACGCAAACGGTCTCTCCTTCGTTGATCTCAAAATCCACACCGTTTACGGCTTTTACGATACCGCTGTCCGTATAAAACCAGGTGTGCAGATTTTTAAATTCCACAAAAGCCATTTTTGTCCTCCTCCCTCTCAGCGTTTCATCTTCGGGTCAAGGGCATCCCGCAAACCGTCGCCCACCAGATTCACAGAGAGCACCGTAAGAAGGATACAGAAACCCGCAGGCATCCACAACCAGGGCCGCAGTTTGAAGATCATCAGGTTATTGCCGTCCGATACCATCTGCCCCCAGCTTGCCATAGGCGGCAAAACGCCCACGCCAAGGAAAGACATAGTGGATTCCATTATAATGGTATCGCCGATAGCCAGCGTAGCCATAACGATAATGAGCGGGATCACGTTGGGCATGATATGCTTGAAAATCTTGCGGTAATCCCGGATGCCCAGAGATTCCGCCGCGCTCATATAATCCATTTCCCGCACGGTAAGAACCTGGCCCCTTACAAACCGGCAGGTTCCCGCCCAGCCCAGGGACGCCAAAATCACCATCAGATAATATACGCGCACACTGGGATCCACTTTCCAGTCGGACATCATGGCGCTGAGCATAATCAGGATAGGCATTGTGGGCAGGGACAGAATAACGTCCACAATACGCATGATGACAAAATCCACTGCGCCGCCGTAATAAGCAGCCACACATCCCAGAATAGCGCCGATCAGAATCTCAAGAGCAGTAGCCGCAAGGCCCACTGTCATGGAAATCTGGCCGCCATATAAAAGGCGGGTCAGCACATCTCGTCCGTTATCGTCGGTGCCCAACCAATGCTGCGCACTGGGGGGCTGTTTCGCCGCAGCCATATCCACGTCGTTCATGGAATAGGGCGAAAACAGAGGCCCGATAAAACAAACCAATATCATAAGAACCAGGAAAATCAAACCGGCAATCGCCAATTTATTTCTCTTCAGCCTTTTCATAGCCATCCGCCACGGAGTGGACATAACCTGTTTTTTGCTGTTTTTGTTGCCCTTCAGGTTCTTTCCTCCGGAGCCTTCCCCAGCCACTGCCGCTGCACCTGTGGCAGAAGCTGTCTTGGTCGCGGCGGACGCTTTTTCTTCAAAATTCTTTGCCATACCGCCCCTCCTTACTTCAACCGGATTCTGGGATCCACCACGCCATAGAGGATATCAGAGAGCAAATTGCCCACCATTACCAATACAGCCAGGAACATGGTAAAGCCCATCATAAACAGATAATCGCGCTGCCCGATAGAATCGAGAAATACTTTGCCGATTCCAGGCCAAGCAAAAATAGTTTCCGTTATCATAGCGCCGGCGAACAAACTGGGGAGCGCGCCGCCTACAAACGTGACAATGGGAATCATGCCGTTCTTCAGAGCGTGTTTATAGATAACCACTCTTTCCGGCAGGCCCTTTGCCCTAGCTGTGCGAACATAGTCCTGCCGGATCACTTCCAGCATGGAAGTTCGCACATACCGGGTTGTGCTGCCTACACTCAGCAGAGTCAAGCATATAACGGGAAGGACCATATGCATGGCCACATCTCCAATATGCTGCATACCCGTATACGACACACCGGCAGTTTCCATTCCATCCAAGGGGAAAATTCCCAGCTTAACCGAAAACACAAACCGCAGAATCATAGCCAGGAAGAAGGAAGGAAGGGAAATTACCGCAAAACAAAAAACAGTGCTTGCATTATCAAAAATAGAATACTGTTTAACAGCGGAAACCACGCCTACAGGAATAGCAATCAGCAGTTCCAAAACAAAAGCCACCACTGCCAGCAGAAAAGAGTTCCACACAAAATTTCCGATAACCTCTGTCACCGGAATTTTATAGGTAATAGAAGTACCGAAATTCCCCTGGATTGCATTGCCCAGCCAATTAAAATACCGCGTTAGGACAGGCTGATCCAATCCCAGAAGGGCACGGTTCTGCTCCAGTTTTTCAGGGGAAATTTTTCCGGCCATATGTGCGCTCACCGCATCGCCCGGCAGGCTCGCCACCAGAAGGAACACGATAAAAGAGACTCCCACCAGGATGGGGATCATCAGCAGCAAGCGGCGAACAATATACTTGCCCATTTTACGTACACCTCTTTCTTTCAAAATCTCCGTTTGTAATCGGAAGAACTTCCATCTTCCGGAGGATAAACCGGAATTAGGAAAGAACGCCCCAAAGCTCCTGGGACAGTCTTTTTTGCACAGCCCCCGCAAAACACGCGGAAGACCACAGCAATGCCCGCCTTGTTTACCGGGGGCTGTGCAAAACACAACCAGAAACCGCGTCACAAACACGGTTCAAACATCTTACCAATGAAGCCTGTTTCTTCCTGTAATAGGTTTTAATCAACAGAAAAACCTCATGGCTTAAAAACAAGAAAAGCAGGGAAAAGAGGATTCCTCCTCTTTCCCTGTGTTCCTTATACGGCCGCCTTGGCGCCTTCTTCAAAACCTTTCGGAAAAAGACGCCATGCAACCTTTTCTATGCAATATGCGATTTTCTGGCTTTTACAGACCCATGGATCAGTTGAGCTCGATAGAACCAATCTTATCCTGCTGATACCATTTCACATACGGGCTGGAAGTGAGATTCTGTACACGGGTGTTATAGCAGATAAGGTCACTTCTCTGATAAATGGGCAGAACAGGAAGATCTTCGTTCCAGATCTTGTAGATCTCTTTGTATTCTTCCATGATTGCGTCCCGATCGGTCTCTGCCTGTGCTTCCTGCAGAAGTTTGTCCAGTTCTTTATTGGAGTATCCGATATGGTTCTGGCCGCCGCCGGCTTCCGGGCTGGCATAGGTTCCGGTAATATCCGGATCCGCTGTAAGGCCCCAAGCCATGAAGTACATTTCAGCAGTACCCTTCTGGCTCTTATCCTGCAGGGTAGGCCAGTCAACATACTCCGCTTTCACCTCAATACCCAGCTGGGCATAGGCATCTATCATCATGGGGATGAGCTTCTGCGTAACTTCGTTATCGGACATTGCTGTGAACATGATGGTGAACTGCTCGCCATCCTTCATCAGCTTGTCCCCTTCCTTCTTCCAGCCGGCCTCTTCCAGAAGCTTTGCAGCTTTTTCCAGGTCGTAATCATAGGTGTTCAGACCTTCGTCGTTATACAGCCAGGAAACCCGGGCCTGGGGAATATTCAGAGCGGTGGCGTAGTCGCCGTAAATAACGCTGTTGAGAGATTTGCGGTCAATAGCATACAGAAGAGCCTGGCGCACTTTAGGGTCCTGGAATTTTTCCAGTTTGTGGTTTACGGCCACATATCCATAGCCAAGAGTCTCCTGAACCCACATATTGATAAAGCCGTAGCTCTTGCCTTCTTCCAGATAATCATCTCCGCAGACCACGTCTTCTTCAATATCCACATCGCCGGTAGCCATAGCCTGCAGCTCAGCGCCTGTAGCCACTACCTTTATGATGATAGTGGGAACCTTGGGCTCGCCCAAATAAAAATACTTGTTGGCTTCCAGTGTAGCAGAAGCTTTCACTTTATATTCTTTCAGAGTGTAAGCGCCGTTTCCAACAAAATCGATCATATCCAGAGCTTTGAACCCGGAAAGGTCACCGTGCTTAATGAGGTCACCATATTTTTCCGTGGAAACCGGGATAGCAGAAGCCAGCATGTAAGGAGCGCTGGCATAAGGAGCTTCCAGTGTGATCTCAATGGTATCATCGCCGATTATCTTGATACCGGAGATCTCGTCGGACTTACCGTCATAATAGTCCTGAAAACCTACAATGCCCACAGGGGAAATATCGCTGTAGCCATCATAGCTCTTATCGGCCAGAATCTTAAAGTAGTTAACATAATCTTCAGGCTTTACATCAGAACCGTCATTATACTTTTCCTTTGTAAGCTTAAAGGTGTAAACCTTACCATCGTCGGAAACCGACATGGATGCGGTTCCGTCTACGATTTCACCCTGATCGTCCGCTACACCCAGAGTAGCCGTTATCATGGAAACCACACGAAAATCCTCGTTTGATTCCCAATAGAAGGGGTTGAACACGCCTGTCATATCTGCGGAACCTACAATCAGGGTATCCTCACGCTCGGTAGCGGCTGCAGGAAGCTGAGTAGGATCGGAAGCCTCAATAAGAGTACCATATTCCGAGCTTTCTCCACCTTCGACCTGAGGCGCAGAACTGCCGGAGCTGGAACCGGAGCTTTCTTCAGAACCAGCACTGGAAGTTTCATTGTTTCCTGCGCAGGAAGCCATGGAAACAGTCATGATTCCGGCCAGAAGAAGCGCAAGCAATTTTTTCATCTTCATTTTATACCTTCCTTTCAGTTTGATGTTCTGGTAAAGTGCAAAGCCATATTGTCTGCCTATATCTTCACACTTTTTGCCGCACATATGCGAAAAATATCTCGCCGGGCTTAAAATGGAAGTTTTACAAGCATAAGGCAACGAAACACCTGCCTATGCACATGTCATATGCAGTCACACCGTATTTTCTTCTGTAATTTTCTTCACTTTCCCTATAGCCCAATGCATATGTTCCATATAGGGAAAATATAGAAATTACAATTCAGAAAATACGTTTTACCACGCCCATCAGTACTTGCTATGGCGTTTATTATACTACAAAAAGTATGAAGGTAAAAGAAGCATACTACAAATTTCCCTAAAATCAATGAATCGCCACATGCTCTCTATTGCTTTTTGGATACTATCAACAATTTTTTTGTAGATTTTTGCCTGTTATGCTGTTTTTAAGTAAAACAATATCAAAAAAAAGCAATACTGAATTAAATTGATAAAGCAATTTTTATTTACTAAAACCAATTATAGTAGATAAATATTATTTTAAATTGTTCCACCATGTTGCAACGCAAAACTTTTCGGGGAACCCCTGATAGGGTTCCCCTTTTCCCGGCAACTTACTCTGGCCGCCTCCACTATTCTTTTTTACTTTGCATATTGTAAACACTAGGGAACTCCTTTTTACTGGGATTCTCCCCTTTTAATGTGAAAACCTCTATATTTAACCATCTTAAAGAAAAATTTCCATTCTGGCTGGGATAACATCCTGCTCAAGAAAATCAGGGAGCAATTTGAATAATCTGACCGGGATAAATCTTATCTGGATCCTGAATTTTGGGATTCAGTTTTAAAAGTGCAGAAAGGGTGATTCCCGCTTTCTCCGCAATGGCAGAAAGCGTATCCCCCGCTTTTACCGTTACCGTTTTTCCCGTCTGAGGCATGCTCCCTTTATTAGAAAGACGTATAACCTGCCCGGGATAAATACGGGATGCGTCCTGAATCTGCGGATTGAGAGCCAAGAGTGCTTCCACAGTTGTTTTTTCTTTTTGCGCGATTTCCCACAAAGTATCCCCAGATTGAATGGTATACGTCTTCCCTTCTGTGGGTTTTACGATCGGTTTCACGATAGGTTTGAGGGTATACTGCTTATAGGCTATATTGGTATCCACATTTCCTTTAATACCGTCAACGGCGCCTGTGCTGGAAGACTGCTGCAAAACGCAGTCCCATTTAGGTTCCGAGTTATACTGCGCCAACCAAAGAGGCCATTCTTTCAATCGAGAATATTCCAGTTTATGGGTAAGATAATCCGGGTTACTGTAATATCCCGAAGGATACTCCTTTTTCATTTCTTCCATAAAGGCTAGGATAATATCCGTTCTATCGGAATTGGAAAATTCCACCCCAAGTTTTCGGGCATATTCCTCCGTATCATACTCAAAGTCGTAAAACACCGGATATGCAAATTTCCCTTTCCACTTCTTCAGCACCTCTTTGCAGACAGCCGCTTCTTTCCGGGCTTCTTCCGGATTTACCGCATAACAGAACCAATATACGCCTACTCCAAGACCTGCTTCCAACGCGCCCTTCATATTTTCTTCAAACCGGGCGTCCTTCTGGCTGATAGAATTTCCGTATCCCGCTCGTATAACCGTAAAATTTATACCGCTGTTTTTTACTTTCTTCCAATCCACAGTACCGTTGTGAACGGATACATCAATTCCTCCTATTTTTATACTTCGGGCAGTATCTGCAGCACACATACTTCTTCTCCTCCTTCAGTTTCGTCATATAAGAAATTTCCGAATTTCGCAGCCGTTGTGGCCAAAATAAAGAACGATCTGACGCATCGCATTCCTGCCTTTGCTCCTTTCATCCTGCAAACACAAAAAAGAGAGCGGGAATGATATTTGCTCCAAAACCGTCTCTTTACAGCGTATGCCGGAAGTTTTCCCGCCGTTCTCCAAGCCTGATGGGGGTTTCATTGACTTTTCCCCCGGCTATTTTTATAATAATTAGGTATAGAAAACCATCGGCGTTCACCAGGGAACAGGAGGATTTTATGTCTGACTCTGCAATGCAGCCTGCATTTTCTGCAGAAAACACGGCGTCCGGCAGAAATGCCCAAAAAGCCGAAAGCGCCAAAATTGAGCAAAGCATACTCAAAACTTACCGCAAACGCATATGGAACCCCTTTATCGGTGCTTTAAAGGATTATGCCATGATACAGGAAGGTGACCGAATTGCCGTATGTATCTCTGGAGGCAAGGATTCCATGCTGCTGGCCAAGTGCATGCAGCATCTGCAGAAATACAGCCCCGTTTCCTTTCACGTGGAATATCTGGTGATGGATCCCGGCTATACAGAAGAAAACCGGCAGCGGATTCTGGAAAATGCCGAAAGGCTTGGGATTCCCATTGTAATGCGGGAAAAGCGAATTTTTGAAGTCACCGCAGGGCAGGAAAAATCCCCCTGTTATCTCTGCGCCCGTATGCGCCGGGGGTGCCTCTATAAACTGGCCCAGGAACTTAATTGCAATAAAATCGCCCTTGGGCACCATATGGACGACATGATCGAAACCGTCCTTATGAGTATGTTCTACGGGGCTGAGGTCAAAACCATGATGCCCAAGCTGCACAGTTCCCATTATCCCGGTATGGAACTGATACGGCCCCTGTATATGGTTAAAGAAGCAGATATTCTTGCCTGGCGGGATTATAACCATCTGGAATTTCTCCAATGCGCCTGCCGGCTGACAGAAGGCCTCTCCTCGGGCCGGGTAGACAGCAAGCGGCAGGAAATGAAAGAACTAATTCAGCAGCTTAGGCGCCGAAACCCTTCTGTTGACAGAAACATCTTTTTGAGCGTCCATTCCGTAAACCTGGGAACAATCATCGGTTACCGAAAAGGGGAGGAAGCCGTTCCGTTCCTTTCGGAATATAACCGCCCCGGCTCCGCCTACTGGAATGGTGTATGCGACGACGGGCAAACGGAAGATTGTCCCTAAAATTCGGGAATAGAATCGGGAATAGAAACGGAAAAGAGGAAAAGTATATGAAAACAGATGCAATACATGGTCCTCTGCAATCCACATTGGATATATCCACAAATCCACCTGAAGCTTTGCAGAATGGGAATACTCCTCAAACCGATCTGCATACCCATACAACCGCTTCCGATGGTTCCCTGACCCCAAAGGAACTGATTCGCCTGGGCAAAAAAATCGGGCTTTCCTCTTTGGCGGTAACGGATCACGATACGGTATCCGGTCTGCCGGAAGCCATGGAAGAGGGAAAAAAGCTGGGGCTTTCTGTGATTCCGGGTGTGGAAATCTCCACCTTCCACAACGGCTGCGACATTCATCTTCTAGGGCTCTTTATCCGGCCGGATACCCCGGAACTTTCTTCCGCACTCTCCTATATGGCGGAAAAGCGGAAAGAACGAAACCGGGCTATGATCCAAAAGCTCCACGACGCGGGATTTCCCATATGCCAGGAGGATTTCCCCCAGGAATCCGGCATGGTCACCAGGACGCACATTGGGGCCCTGCTGGCGGAAAGAGGGCGGGCTTCCACGCCCATGGAAGCTGTCCGGGAATATATGGTTCCGGGAGGAATCGGATATGTCCCAAAAGCCCGGTTTTCACCGGAAGAATGTGCGAAGCTGATCCGCAAAGCCGGCGGCGCTGTCATCATCGCCCACATAAACCAGATCGCAAAAGATCCTTCGAAGGCTCTTTCCACCGCTCGGGAACTTTTAGTGGAAAACATCGCGGACGGTCTGGAAACCCTTTACTGCCAATACGACGATTTCTGGAGAAAAGAAACCCGGCGGCTGGCAGAAGAAACAGGCTCTCTTTCTTCCGGAGGGAGCGATTTTCACGGTCAATTCAAACCGGGGCTATCTCTGGGAAAAGGATACGGGGACCTTTTTGTGCCCCAAACCTTTGCGGATTCCATAGAACATTTTGTGAAGGAAAGAAGAAACTGAACACCAGCGATTGCCATTAAAATGAAAGCGCTGAACAAAAGCCCGGAAAAGGCTTTTGTTCAGCGCTTTTTTATTTTGTATTTTTCCCCGCTTACTGGGGGTGTCGTCTTTCGGCGGACTTACTCCCTCCCGCCGGATTCCACGGGCCAAAACCCGCTCTCTAATCTTTTTGAGCCAAACGGCGGGAAGCCGCTTCTTTTTGATATTTCATGCGGGTTGCCAGGCCGCCCCGAATATGCCGCTGGGCCTTGTTGACCTCCAGAATCTGTTTCACTTTCCTGTATAACTGCAAATCTATGTATTTCAGCCTTTGGGCCACATCCTTATGAACCGTGCTCTTGCTGATGCCGAATTGTTTTGCCGCAGTGCGGACAGTGGCTTTATGCTGGACAATATACTCGCCCAGCTCCACGGCGCGCTCTTCTACAATGCCTTTCACCGGCGACGCCTCCCCGATATCGTTTACCCATTTGTATGCGGGGAACGCCTGAAATATTCAAATAAAAGAAGATCCGGGGAAAGGGGATTCCCTAGCTCCTGCGGTTAAAGACCCGTGGCCTCCATATTGAAACGATTACACAAACCGCCGGGTTTCGCCGTCGTATTCGTAATCTATGTCCCCAAGGATTTTGCATAAAATCTCAGCGGAAGCGCCTGTTTCCCGGCAAAAACTTTCCAGATTCCATCCTTCATCCCGCAACTTTGTATTCACGTAGCTTAAAAGGATAAAAGGATCTTTGGGAAGGCATTCCGGAAGGGCCGAAGGCTCCTTTTCCTGCGCCTTCTTGCCGGAATCCTTCCCATATTGTTCTTTTAACCAGGAAGCCGCTTCCCGGAGAGTGGGCGCCACAAAATCCGGCGTATACCGGCTCCATTTTTCCCTGTCTTCCCCAAGCGCTTCCCTGCCCCTTCCGGTAAGCACCAACAGCAGGCGGCACCCCATCTTTCCTCCGGGCAGCATGTCGCTCCACCGGTCGCCGATCACATAGCAGTTTTCCATATGGAGCCCGTATTTTTCTTTGGCCTCTTGGAGCAGGCCGCTGGCAGGTTTTCGGCAGGAACATGCGTCCTCTTTATCATGGGGGCAGATAAACCAATCGTCAAAGCCCAGATTTTGAAACTCACCTTCAAAATCGTAGCCCCCATCCTTTCCTCTGGCAATACAGGACTGATTGGAGAACACAAAAAGCTTTGCGCCCGTTGAACGAATCTCTTCCAGCATCTCCGAAAGCCCTGGAAGAGGGGAAAACTGCCAGGGAAATTCAATATCTGCGCTTTCACACATGGTTCCGTCTCGATCTATAAAAACTGCTTCCAGCTCTTTTGGTGCATTCCTCTTTTCCGCTTCTCCCGAATTCCGCTCTGCTTCCGTAATCATTTCTTCTTTCCTTTCTGCCATGCCGGCCCGCTCCCTTCCTTTTTCTTCTTCGCCTTCCTGAGACCGTGTCTTTCCCGATACCACTATGCAAAACGCCTCTGAAAAACCAAGCGGCGCCCGATGCTGATCCGGACGCCGCCCATAAATGACTTAAAAATTTCAGAACTTTACCTCAGGAAGCTTTCCTTCCCGGATGAATACGGGAATGGTATCGATAGGCGCTTCCACTGTATAGGTTTTTCCGCCCTCCAGAATATTGCCGGAGTTCAAATCTCTCCAGTTTACCCCCGCAGGCAGATAAACCTGGCGGCTTCTCTGCTCCTCATACAGCACGGGAGCCACCAAAATATCACTGCCTAGGCAGAATTCATCGGAAACTTCCCAGCTCTTTGCATCCTCAGGGAAGTTCCAGAAGAGGGTACGCATAGCGGGAGCGCCCTTTTCATGGGCTTCTTTCATTACTTCCAGAATATAGGGGCGCATTTTTTCCCGCAGGAACATATACTTTTTACAAATTTCGTAAACCTCTTCTCCATAGGTCCAGACTTCATTTTCTGCACCGCTGGGCATTGCGCCGCCGCCCACGCCTGTCAAAGGCTTCTTATGGGGTTCACGATCTCCGTGGAGACGGAACACGGGAGAAAACGCACCGAACTGGAACCATCTGGTAAGGCATTCCTTAAATGCAGGATCGTGAATATCACCGCCGTGGAAACCGCCGATATCGGTGGTCCACCAGGGAATACCCGCAATGCCCATATTCAGTCCTGCTGCAAATTGGCTTCTCAAAGAACGGAAACTGGAATCAATATCACCGCTCCATACCAGTGTGCCATATTTCTGGCTTCCAGCCCAAGCGCAGCGCAGAAGATTCAGAATATTTTCCTGCCCTTCCTTCTCCATGCCCTCATAGGCCATTCTGGCATACTCTCTGGGATACAGGTTGCCAATTTCCAGATCCGCGCCTCTATGATAGCGGAAATTGCTGTAATCATAGGCCGTCAGCTCCGGCTCGGCTTCATCCAGCCAGAACACCTTGATTCCGTATTTATAATAGTTATCCCGTATTTTTCCCCAGACATATTCCCGGGCTTCAGGATTTGTCATATCCGCAAAGCAGGCGTTGCCCAGCTGGGTCATACGGTTTCCAGTTTCGGAAGCCACCAGATAGCCTTTTTCCAGCATTTCTCTGTAGTTTTCGCTGTCCGACTCCACGGTTGGCCACACGGAAATCATGAGCTCAATGCCCATTTCCTTCAGTTCTTTTACCATACCTTCCGGATCCGGCCAGAATTCCGGATCAAAACGCCAATCTCCCTGATGGGGCCAATGGAAATAGTCAATTACGATTACGGATATGGGAAGGCCTCTCTTCTTGTATTCCCGGGCAATTCCCATCAATTCCTCCTGGGTCTGATAGCGAAGCTTACACTGCCAGAACCCTGTTGCCCAAACAGGCATCATGGGAGCACGTCCCACCACGCCAGTATACGCTTCCTCTATCTCAGCAGGCGTATCTCCCGCGGTGATCCAGTAATCCATCTGCCGGGTGGATTCGGCGATCCATTCCGTCAGGTTTTTGCCAAAGGT
Organism: uncultured Clostridia bacterium; assembly: GCA_944380875.1. Classification (GTDB taxonomy): domain Bacteria; phylum Bacillota; class Clostridia; order Oscillospirales; family Acutalibacteraceae; genus UMGS1264. Next base: position 43,649 of record CALWJA010000027.1, on the reverse strand, counting down.
AACCTGCCCTACGGCTGGATTGTTCCACAGCATACCATACCCTTTGTTGGAAAGGAGGAAAGGTACACTGGCCTGGGAATTGCGATGGGCCAGCTCTATAATGCAGCCCTTCAGATCCAGATACGGCTGCTGATACTGCCCCATACCAAAAAGCTTTTCGCCCTCGCTGGCCTCAAACCGGACAGCCAGACGGAAATTTTCCGTTCCTCTGTTGGGAGTAAATGTCCGGGGGAATACCTCCAGGGCGCTGTTAAAGCCCTCATCCTCTTCTCTAAAACGATTGCGGTCATATTCCTCTAAGAGGACTTCCCCTTTTTGATTGAGAAAACGAATCTTGCCGGAGGGAAACACCTCGCAGCGAATCTTACCGTTTACGATAGAAGCTCTTGTGCCGTTGATTTCGATTTTAGCGGAAACCTCCGGAACTTTCTCCAAAGCAAAATCCTCATTATCCAGCAACACACCATTTTTTGTAGCCCGGACACGAAAGCTGTTTTCTCCCCAAGGCTCAATACGAAGCAGCTCCCGGTCAAATCGCCGGATAAGCGCATTTCCTTCCTGTTTAAGCATAGGCAGGTATCCTCCCTTTCTTCTTTCATACATAATACATATTTTCATATAAAGGGATTCCCTTTTTCGCAGGAGACTTCACGCAGACAAGGAATCCTATTTGTAAATATAAAACATAAGCTGCCGGGATGTCAACCAAAAAAACAGGCTGTTTCCATAATTTCGCAAAAGAAAAACAAAAAACATTTTGTTCTATACCAATAGAATACCTTTTACATTTATTATTTCTATATTTTTAAGCCGCAGACAGATACATGCAAAAATACAGACATCTAAAAATTCTTACAAATATCGATACAACCATTACAGTTCTGTAATCCTGAAAACTTTATGGTCTTCTGCGTTGTCTAATGGATGTCCGCTAATAAAACGGGCGCAGGATCCTGAAACCGTTACCGCTCTTTGGGAAGGGAGATGGTGCCGCCATATCTGCTCAAAACATGCCTTATGCATCATGCACCACACTCTATCAAAATAAAAAGGATAAGGGAATCAATTATGTTCTATACTGTTTTAGCTTATTTGGAAGACAGCGCAAAAAAATATCCCCTGAAAGAAGCTGTCATAGATGAAAACCGGACATACACATATGGGGAATTGGCCGAATACAGCAGGCGTGCCGGAAGCTTCCTTACCGGCAGGATCCAAAAGGGAAACCCTGTCCTCATTTATATGGAAAAAGGGGCGGATACACTCTGCGCTTTTTTCGGTGCTGTCTACGCAGGGGGCTTCTATTCTCTAGTCAGCCCGGAACTTCCCAAAAATCGGATCCAGCAAATTCAGTCTGTTCTGCAGGCCCCGATTGTTATAACCAGCCGGGAACTGCTGGATTCTGCCAATGAAAACTTTCCGGAAACAGAGATCATCCCTATGGATACGCTTCTATCCGCTCCTATAAATGAGGAAGCTCTTGAAAAGGTCCGAAGCTGCGCTATTGATACGGATCCTCTTTATGTGAATTTTACCTCCGGCTCTACGGGAACCCCTAAAGGAATTGTGGTAAGCCACCGCAGCGTTCTGGATTTTATCGGCTGTTTTACAGAACTTTTCCATATTACTTCCGCGGATCGGATTGCCAACCAGGCTCCTTTCGATTTTGATGTTTCAGTGAAGGATATTTATTCAGCTATGAAAACGGGCGCGACGTTGGTAATTGTTCCCCGAAGGCTGTTTTCTGCGCCGGTGGAATTGATTGATTTTCTCTGCGAACACAGAATTACAACCATGATCTGGGCTGTATCCGCTTTATGCCTGATAAGCACTTTTCACGGCCTGGATTATAAAACGCCCCACACCATAGAAAAAATTCTATTCAGCGGAGAAGTGATGCCCTATAAACACCTGCAAAGCTGGAAAAAGCATCTGCCCCATGCTACATTCGTCAATCTGTATGGCCCCACAGAAATAACCTGCAACTGCACCTATCATATTCTAAAAGAAAACAGGGACTACTCCAAGGCCATTCCAATCGGAAAGCCGTTCCCCAACGAAGACGTTTTTCTGCTGCATGAGGAAGGATGCCGTATCAGCCCCCGGGATACCCAAAGCATCGGGGAAATCTGTGTGCGTGGGACTGCATTGGCGCTGGGCTATTACCATTCTCCCGAACAAAACGCCCGGCACTTTGTGCAGAATCCTCTGAATCTCTGTTATCCGGAAACCATTTACCGCACAGGTGATCTTGCCCATTACGATGAAAACGGCGATCTGCTCTTCAGCGGCAGGAAGGATTTCCAAATCAAGTATATGGGCCACCGTATTGAAATGGAAGAAATCGAACGCGCTGTTTCATCCGTGGATGGCGTAGAACGCTGCTGCTGTATTTTCGATGAAAAGCATTCCAGGCTGAAAGGCTATTATGTAGGTACCATTGAAAAAGAGGAGCTCCATGCCATTCTGAAAGAAAATCTTCCCGTGTTTATGATACCGGGATTCCTACGAAAAATTCCATATATGCCTCTTACAAAAAACGGGAAAATTGACCGCAAAAAAATGGAAGAAACAGGAGGGAATGCCTAATGAAAAATCTCCCCGATAAATTGCTGAAAAACATTACCGCCTTTTATACCTTCGACATATCCCTATTGAAGGAGCGTATACAGTATCTGCGGAACCAACTTCCTTCATCTGTTTCCCTATGCTACGCCGTAAAAGCCAACACCTTTCTGATCCGGGAACTTACAGATGCGGTAGAACGCTTTGAAATCTGTTCCCCGGGCGAAGCGGAAATTTGTGCCTTTCTGGGAATCCCAAGCGAAAAAATGGTAATTTCCGGCGTTTACAAAACGCCCTCGTTTATAGAAGGCCTCCTGGTAGACCCCTGCTTTAAGGGAATCTTTACGGTAGAATCCCTATTACAATATGAGCTGCTTTGCAAAGCTCCCCCAAAAGAGGAACCGATTTCCCTCCTTCTCCGCCTGACCAATGATAGTCAATTCGGGATCAACGAAGAAGACATTGAACGCATTCTCGCTAATCGGAACGCCTTCCCCCATATCCACATATTGGGTATCCAGTTCTTTTCCGGCACACAAAAAACCTCTGCAAAAAAACTAAGACGGGAAATCGAACATCTGGATATGTTCCTCCAGCATTTAAAAGAGAGCTATGCCTATGAAGCGGAAGAACTGGAATATGGCCCCGGGTTTCCCATCACATATTTTTCCGCAGATGTATCCAAAGAAGAAGAACTTTTCAAAGAGCTTTCGGAATCCCTCTGCGCCATGAAAAACCGGCCGAAGATCACACTGGAACTTGGCCGGAGCATTGCCGCTTCCTGCGGAAGGTATTACACACACATAGTGGATATGAAACGGAACAAAGGGCAAAATTATTTGCTTGTGGACGGAGGCATGCACCATCTTGTGTATTACGGCCAGCATATGGCTATGAAGCAGCCGTATTTTTCCGTTGTGGGAAAGGAAACTGAGCCAGCCGAAGAGACGTGGAATATCTGCGGCTCCCTCTGTTCTATGAACGACATCCTGGTAAAACAGACCCCCCTGCCCCATATCGCCATCGGGGACATGCTGTGTTTCCAAAACACCGGGGCCTATTGTATGACAGAAGGCATTTCCCTGTTTCTCAGCCGGGATTTGCCGTGCGTTTACCTTCTTCTGGAAAACGGAGAAATAATAGAAGCAAGAGGTTCCTTTGAAACCTCTATACTCAATACACCAAATTATGAAAGGAAGTTTTAAAATGGAAAGACTGCTTGCAATTTTAGAGGATATTCAGCCCGGAGTAAACTATGCGGAATGTGAAACCCTCATCGACGGCCACTATTTGGATTCTCTTTCCATTATTTCGCTGGTTGCGGAACTGGAAGAAGAATTCGATATCACTATACCGGCTGTTGAAATCGTGCCGGAAAACTTTAATTCCGCAAAGGCTCTTTGGAACATGATCCAGCGTTTGCAGGAGGAGGGATAAAATGTCCCTTTCCTCCCTGCTGCTGGCAGGCAGGGGCACCGATATGACCTCCTATTTTTCCCTTCTGTATCTGGGGGCGTTCCTGCCCCTCTGCCTCCTTATTTACAGCATTTTTCCCCGGCGAGGCAAAAAATACTTCCTTCTGGCCGCCAGCTATACCTTTTTCTGGCTGATCAGCGGCAAATTGGTAGTATACCTCGCCTTATCCACCCTTTCCATTCACTATTTCGGCATCTGGCTGGACCGGATCCAGAAAGAACGGGATATCGCCGTAAAAGCCGCCGAAAAGGAAAACCGCAAGGAACTGAAAAGAACCTATCAAAAGCAGCAGCGGCTTGTCCTGCTGTTTGCGGCGATTCTGCATATAGGCGTCCTTCTGACCCTTAAATACTCGCCGTTTTTTACTACCAACATAAACACGCTTTTGGCCCATCTCCATATTCCCATCCACCTGGCTGTTCCGAGATTTCTCATGCCTATCGGAATATCCTTTTTCACTCTGCAGGCCGTATCGTATATCTTTGACGTATACCGCGGCACAATCCGGGCAGACAGCAACCTTTTCCGCCTGGCTCTTTTTATGGGATTTTTCCCCCAGATCGTGGAAGGCCCTATCTGCCGGTATGGGGAAACAGCGGAGGCCTTATGGAACGTGAAGACCATACAATTTACCAATCTGAAACTGGGGCTTCAAAGGATCCTTTACGGCCTCATGAAAAAAATCGTTGTAGCCGACCGGCTGAACCCATTTATTCAAGAGGTCTTCTCCAATTATGCCAAATATGAGGGCGGAATTCTGGCAATAGCCGCCGTTTTCTACACCATCCAGCTCTATATGGATTTCTCCGGCACCATGGATGCCGTAATTGGTACAGCGGAAATATTTGGGGTGAAGCTTCCTGAAAACTTCCGACAGCCCTTCTTTTCCAGATCTATTTCGGAATTCTGGAAACGCTGGCATATCACCCTGGGCGCATGGTTCAAAGATTACATTTTCTATCCTGTAACCATGTCTAAGCCCATGAAAACTATGACATCCGCGGCCAGGAAAAAGATCGGGAACCATTTCGGTCCATTGCTGGCGGGAGCAGTGGCTCTTTTCTGCGTCTGGATATGCAACGGGCTTTGGCATGGTTCCGCCTGGAGCTATATTTTCTTCGGCATGTATCATTTTGTCCTTATTCTTTCCGGAAACATTCTGGATCCGGCCGCAAAGTGGATACACAAAAAACTGCACATTCAGCCGGAAAGGCCGCTTTATCGCTTTTTTCAAATGGTACGAACCACTCTCCTTGTGATAATCGGCGAACTGTTTTTCCGGGCAGAAGGCCTACGGGCAGGATTATCCATGTTCCAAAAAATTCTCACGGATTTTCGGTTTACCACTCTGAACGGAGACCTTCTCTCCAAACTCCGCATGGATCAGTTTGATCTTTTCATTGTAGGGATTACCCTTCTTCTGGTTTTGACCGTAAGTATCCTCAAGGAACAGGGAATCCGGATTCGGGAAGGTCTTTCCAAAAAGAACACCGCATTCCGCTGGGCTGTGCTCTATGCATGGATTCTCTTTATCGTTATTTTCGGCGCATACGGCCCCGGCTATATACCGGTGGATCCTATCTACGCCAATTTCTAAGGAGCCATACTTATGAGACGTTTTTTTATAAATACTATACGAAGTCTCGGGTTTATCTGCGGATTGCTGGCCCTCTTGCTGTTATCTTCCCAAATTGTAAAACCGAAAGGGAACAGTGAGGCAGACGGCATGCAGGATCCCCGGGCAAACGGCATTTTAGGGGAGGCCCCAAACACTGTAGATCTTTTGTTTTTAGGGGACAGCGAGAGCTACAGCGCTTTTATGCCTCTAAAGCTCTGGAAAGACTACGGGATCACATCGTATGTCTGCGGAAGCCCCGGGCAAAAGCTCTACTACACCCATGAGTTTCTTCGAAAAACCTTTGAAACCCAATCTCCCAAAGTTGTCATTCTGGAGACAAACTGTTTTTTCCGGAATTTTTCCTATGCAGAGATGGTGGAATCTACAGTTTCTAATCTGATGCCCGTTTTTCGCTACCACGACCGTTGGAAATCCCTGAATGAAAAGGATCTGGATTTCTTCACATGGTATAGCAATTTGCAAAACAATAAAGGGTACGTATACAGTACAGTGAAAAACGGAACTACTCCCAAGGGGTATATGCATTTCTCCAAGGAGCTTGAACCTATTTCCGATAAAAACTTATCGTATCTGGAACAGATTTCCGCATTCTGCAGGGCCCACGGGGCAAAGCTCATATGGGTGAGCACCCCCAGCACAAAAAACTGGAACACCCCAAGGCACAACACTGTGCAAAAGATTGCCAACGAATTGGAGATTCCTTATGTGGATATGAATATCATGCGAAAAGAAATCCCCATCGATTGGAAGAACGATACACGGGATAAAGGCGATCACCTGAATTTTAACGGAGCCTTAAAAGTTACCGATTTTGTGGGAAAATATCTTTCCGAAAGGTATGCTCTGCCGGACCACCGAGAGGATCCCCGTTTTAAAGAATGGGACGTGGCCTTACAGCAATTCAACAAAACCTCGGATAACGCTCTCGGATACGAATAGTAAAACAGCGTTCCTGAACGCATCGCTGAAGGTTCCTACCATACCAGTATCCTCTCTGAATACCTATCGATTCATTAAAACAAGGGACCTTTTAAAGGGAGACACTTCATAAGGAAGTTGTCTCCCTTTAGACTTGTAAATAATCAAATAAAAATTTTTTAATATTGCTTTTTTTAATTATTTATAGTATGCTGAACGTAATAGCAATGACGAGAAAGAGTAAGCAATTGAAACTTTTCAGAGAATCCCATCATCCTTGGATGTGCTGTGAATGGGTAAAGTGGATTTTGCCGAATATGGTCTCCGAGCTGCGTACCGAGCCTTCGGGTTAGGATACGTCGGGATCGCCCGTAATAGCGATAAAGTTTCGATAGATCATTTCCTATCCGAACTTGATAAGGCTTGTTATCGTGAGAAACAAGTGAAATAGGGTGGTAACACGTGAGTTTTAGCTCTCGTCCCTTGTACTTACTGTATGGGGGTGAGAGCGTTTTTTATTTGCAGAATCAATTGGGCAAATTCAGTGTTACAACAACAAGAAATGAGGTAAAACTATGAAAAACATTGTTATTGGCGGAGCTTGGCCATATGCAAATGGTTCGCTTCACATAGGGCACCTTGCCGCCCTTCTGCCAGGTGATGTGCTGGCCCGTTATTTCAGATCAAAAGGTGACCAAGTATTTTATGTTTCCGGGAGTGATTGTCATGGAACGCCTATAACGATTCGAGCAAGAGAGGAAAATTCAACGCCGGAAATAATTAGCGAACATTACCACAAAGAATTTTGTGAGGTGTTTGAGAAGCTAGGTTTCTCATATGATTTTTACACCAAGACATCTGATTCCAGACATAAGGATTTCGTTATGCAATTTCATAAAAAACTATACTCAGGTCCATACATCGAAGAAAGAACAGTCAACCAAGCTTACTGCCCGAACTGTAAAAAAGTCTTAACCGACCGCTTGGTGGTGGGTATTTGCCCGGCATGTGGTTCTGAAACCCGTGGGGATCAGTGCGACGTCTGTGGCGAAGTTCTTGATGCAGATACGGTTCTTGATGCAAAATGCGCAAACTGCGGAACAGTGTTAACATTCGGCAAAACAACCCAATTATTCCTTCTGATATCCAAGCTTAAAAATGAATTATGCGAATATCTGAACTCACATCCGTACTGGAGAAAAAACGCTATTGCATTTACAAAAAGATATATAGATGAAGGGTTGCGTGACCGTGCAATTACACGGGATCTCGATTGGGGAATTAAAGTTCCAAAGGACGGATATGATGATAAGAGAATTTATATCTGGGCTGAAAATGTACTGGGTTATTTGTCGGCGGTATCTGTTCTTTGCGAAGAAAGGGGCATAAATTTCAAAGAAGTCTTTGGAGATAACAGTCGACATTACTATGTGCATGGGAAGGATAATATACCTTTTCACACAATTATCCTTCCATCTCTTTTACTGGCTCATGGCGAGGGTCTTCATTTGCCGGATAATATTATCTCAAGCGAATATATTACTCTTGAGGGAAAGAAAATATCCACCAGTAAAAATTGGGCAGTCTGGGCAAAGGATCTTGCTGCAGAGTATAATCCAGATTCAATACGATACTTCTTTATTGCCAATGGACCTGAAAATCGAGACACTGACTTTTCTTTTCATGAATTTAAAAAACAAAATAACGCATCGTTGGTTGGTGCTTGGGGAAACTTGGTCAACCGCACACTTGCCTTTGCTGTCAAGTTTCTCGATTGTCAAGTTAATCCTGCAATTGTTGATGCTGATATTAAAGAGAGAATACGACAGTTGTATAAATCCGTTGGAATAAAAATAGAAAAGGGCACCTTTCGTGAGGCTCTTAGAGAAATATTTGAAGTTGTTCGATTCGGTAACACCTATTATGATGCCAAACAGCCGTGGAAAACAAGAGTCAACAATCTCGAAGATTGCATAAACACTATCAGTAATTGTACGTATCTAATTGCTAATATTGCTATTCTGCTACATCCTTTTCTACCTTTCTCTTCATCAAAAGTATCGGAATGGCTCGGTGTCAAGAACAAATGGGAAGAACAAGATATTGGTGTAAAAATTATCCCCAATGACATCTCTATACTTTTTTCTAAAATAGATTGATATCCATAAATATAACGAGCATTGGATTATACTTTCTCAAACCAAAAATATAAAAAATCCTTTGGGCACCTTCCTTACGGCGGGCGCTCAAAGGGATTCCCTTGTTTTTGTGAATTTCTCCGTTGATGGGAAAAGATGCTCTTGCTTTTTTGTTTTTCATTCTCTAAAATGGAGACGTATTGAAAAGCATGGGATGCCCTGTAAAAGGCTCGGCATTCCATTCCACTCACCGGTTTCTGAAAGGAAACCGAAAAATTATCCATCGGGAGGAAAACACACTATGAAAACAGATTTGCACGATTCCATTTTTTCCCCAAACGGCGCTTCCTATCTGGATAAGGACGCCTCAAAGATCCTGCTGAAAAAGCGCCATACCGGCGCGGTGTATACGCCCAAAGAAGGGGAACGTTCCCCGGGGGCCATGTATCCCCGGGCCATTCTTCTCCAGCATAACGGGGAGGAAAATGGGACCATCCTCTGCACCTTTGAGCAGTATACCTACGATACCCCTGTCTTTTCCATCTATGCCAGCGAAGACAACGGGCTTACCTGGAAACTCCGTTCCAAAGTGGAGGACACCCAGAAAGGCTGGGGCTGCCGTTTTCAGCCTCAGCTTTTTGAACTGCCCTGCAAATGCGGCGAGCTGGAAGCGGGAACCATTCTCTGCGCCGGAAATATCATTCCCGACGATTTTTCCAAAACCCTGCTGCACCTGTATAAATCCACGGACGGAGGGCGCACCTGGGAATTTATGAGCGAAATCGCCGCCGGAGGTCCCGCCCGGACAGACGTCCCTGAGCTTGCGGATCCGGATCGCCCCGTTTGGGAACCCTTCCTGGCCGTAAACAAAAAGAACGAGCTGATTTGCTTCTATTCGGATGAAGGATATTTTCATTCCCAAAACTGCAACCAGCTTCTGCTGCACAAGGTCTCTAAAGACGGCGGCTACACATGGGGTTCGGCGGTAATAGACGTTGCTATGCCGGATGGCGTAAAACGCCCCGGTATGCCCATTATTGCAGAACTTCCCAATGGGCAGTATTGCATGGTCTATGAAATCGTAAATGTAGATTCGATTCCGGTCTTTTTCCGTATTTCAGACGATATAGAAGACTGGGGAGATCCGGATTTTCTGGGAAATCCTGTCCGCTGCGCAGACGGCAGTTATATTACGGGAACACCGTACATTATCTGGCTCAATAAAGGCGGCGAAAACGGCACACTTCTGGTATCCGGAAGAGGATACGGCGGTATTTTGGCTAATTCCAACCTGGGAAAGGGGAATTGGGAAAAGCTGGACGGTATGATTGATGTGGATTTCAACTGCGGGTTTACCTCCTATTCCCGCTGTATGCTGCCTATTCACGATGGCAAACAGCTCCTTGTTCTTTCTCCCCGCCAGATTGGTCCCAAGCTGGCCCAGATCGAATACGCCATAGCCGATGTATATGAAAAATGCGAATAAGCTTTGGAAAAACCATATTTAGATAGGTTGAATTTTTCTGTCTATAGACCGAGGCAGTCTAAGTCTTTCCCATGAAAGGGCTCTCAAGAAAGGTATGTAAAAAAGCGCGGAAGAGCGGGGCGCCGCCTTCCGCGCTTTCTTTTGGAATTCTTGCAGAATCATAAAAATAAAAAAGTGAAAAATAAATGAGGAAATCTTTGAAACTATTTTCCTTTGCCTCCGTATATACCTATGAAAACGAAAGGCTGAGAGGGCATTGTTTTATTATAGAGTTCCAGGGTCGGAAACCTTTTGGGAATGGGAAATCTTGCTTTAGATTGGTAGGGATATAGAAAAACTTCTTGACAGTATATAGAAGATCGTATACAATGTCTTTAGTTAGTTTTAACTAACCGTGCGTGAGTTAGTTTTTTCTAACTTATATGTCACCATTTATTTTCCAGAAAGGGGTTCTTACATGAGTATTGTAATTGTCGGAGGAAACGACTGCATGGTTTGCAGATATAAAGCTTTATGTAAAAAATACAACTGTAAACCGAAAGTCTTTACGCAGATGACCAGTTCCATGAAAGATAAAATTGGAGCCCCGGATCTTTTGATTCTGTTTACCAATACAGTTTCCCATAAGATGGTACGCTGTGCTATAAGCAGTCTGAAAGGGCAGGAAACCGTTGTAGCCAGATCCCATTCCAGCTCCATGGCATCGCTGAAAACAATATTAGATGCACATGTTGCAAAGGAGGAAAAATATGTCTGAACAAATATTAGCTGCACACTGTTCGCCTACATTAGCCGGCATCAAAACCGGAAATCTTTTTACCTGCTGTATCCCGGAGGGAAAAACTCTTTTTTCTGCAATACACCGCTGGAATACTCTTCTGAATCCCAAAGGAGTATTTATACTGGCTTTTCCTTGCCGGGCGGATAGAGCCATGATCTATGTATATCGGAAAAGCAGGCTGGAAAAAGATCTTTTTTCTCCGGAAACACAACTTTTTCTCCGAGAATTTGGATATGGGCAGGAGAACAATCTGCCGGCCATTTTGGCTAAACTAGCAGAGCGGCTTGAGAAAAGCTCCGGATTTCCCCATGAAATCGGTCTATTTTTGGGATATCCTTTGGAAGATGTAAAAGGATTCATTGCTAATAAAGGTCGAAACTGCAAATGCACTGGCTACTGGAAAGTATACGGAGATGTAGGCACCGCCCAGAACCTATTTCAAAAATACAGGAAATGTACGGACATATATTGCCGAAAACTGCAAGAAGGAACGTCTATCCTGCGGCTCACTGTAACCGCTTGATAGTACGAAACTTTTTACTCTAACAAAAGAAAGGCAGGAATTTTTATGACTAACATCGCAGTCGTATATTGGAGCGGAACAGGGAATACCCAGTTAATGGCAGAAGCTGTTTTGGAAGGGGCCCTCCAAGCAGGGGCGCAAGGTAAACTTTTTACTTCCGCTGAATTTTCTCCCGCCGCTGTGGAGGAATACAGTGCAATTGCCTTTGGATGCCCTTCCATGGGTGCGGAACAGCTGGAAGAAACCGAATTTGAACCTATGTTTATGGACTGTGAACCAGCGCTTCGAGGAAAAAAGATTGCTCTCTTCGGTTCTTACGGCTGGGGAGACGGCGAGTGGATGCGCAATTGGGAAAACACGTGTGCAGAGGATGGAGCTGTTCTTGTTGGAGAAAGCGTGATCTGCAACGGCGCTCCGGACGAAAATACTCGTGAAGAGTGCCTCGCTCTGGGAGCAGCTCTTGCCGGATAAGGACTTTGCCTCCCTGCAGGGGATTTCCGGGCAAATGGTATAAAAAAGGGGACAGGATTGCATCCTGTCCCCTTTTTCGGCATAGCGTTCATAACATCCCCTTTTGGGGAAAGAAGTCACGCACTATGACGGTTATTCCATTTTTACGACTACTTCCGCCCCGTCTTTTCTAGGACGTGCCGCGGGCTCTTCCCCCGGATATCCCAAAGGAGACACCACAACGGGAATCCAATCTTCCGGCAGATTTAGTAGTTTTGAAACCGCGTCAGCATCAAAAGCGCCCAACCAGCAAGTGCCCAATCCAAGTTCTGTGGCTTCCAGCATCATAAAACTCATAGCAATGGAACAGTCCACCGTAGCGCTTTCCTGGCCGCAATTCATAATTCCGGTCTTGGTGGCGCACACAACCAGGTCAACTGGGGCTTCGCCGACCATTGCCTGCCCGCAGCAGGCTTCCGGCATACGGGCACGCAGTTTTGGATCTGTTACAGCTATAAATTTCCATTCCTGCCTGTTCCTCGCAGAGGGAGCTTTCCTCCCCGCTTCCAACACCTGTTCCAGTTTTTCTTTCTCCAAAGGTTTATTTGCATATTTGCGGATACTTCTGCGCTTTTCAATACATTCCATCACACTCATTTTCGATTTCCTCCAATCTTTCATTTGCATTAGAACATCTTACTTTGCCTATGCTTTTTTCAACGGAAATATATGCTATTACTATACCATATTTTTTTACACACAAACAAGAATTATATGAAATTATCAAAAAATATAGAATTGCCATCAGGCTAGCTGTATAATAAAAACAATATGATACTGGGGTAAATCTGCACCCCGAAAGGAGTCGCATACCATGGAATTGATTCGCATGCCTATCTTAGAAAACGGAGCTCAGCTCACCGCTTATCTGCACAATACATATCCGGATGAAATGCCTAACCGGGTGAAGCGCCCCGCCGTTCTGATCTGCCCCGGAGGCGCATACAGATTTGTAAGCCGCAGGGAATTTGATCCCCCTGCCATGGCGTTTTTTTCCAAAGGGTATCATGTTTTTGTTTTAGACTATTCGGTTGTTCCCCAAGAGCTATCTGCCATGCTTCCTCTTCGGGAAGTTTCCACTGCAATGGCCACAATCCGCCGGAAGGCTCAAGCAGGGGAATGGGATGTTCTCCCCGATCAGATCGCTATTCTGGGCTTTTCCGCAGGCGGGCATCTGGCCGCAAGCCTCTCTGTTTACTGGAACCATCCCGATCTGCTCCGCTCCCTTTCCATTCAGCCTGGGGAAAACAAGCCCAATGCGGCGATTCTCTGCTATCCTGTAATCACCTCCGGCCCATTTGCCCATCGGGATTCCATCGTGAATATATCCGGGAGCCGTGAACCGGGAGAGAAATGGGATTTCTGGTCCCTGGAAAACCACGTTTCTCAGGATACTCCTCCCACTTTTCTGTGGCATACCGTAACCGACCCCGCCGTACCGGTAGAAAATTCCATGCTGTATGCCGCAGCCCTTCAAAAGCAGCACATCCCCTTTGAATGCCATCTATTCGCAGAAGGCGACCATGGGCTTTCCTTGTGCAACGAGGAAGTTAATACCGTAAATGTGGCCTGTCAGCCTTGGATCGATCTGGCTCTCTGCTGGTTGGGGAATCGATTCTCCTTTGGATATTAAAAATTGTCTTGCAGAGTAAAGTGTTTCTCCGTGTTTTAAATTTGAAAATTTATTTCATTTTTCCTCTTAAAAGGCCATTTCTGTGCATAGCGCAGAGATGGCCTTTTCTATATAGCTCTTTATGCCATTTACCATGTTTTTTCTTTATATGGCTTTCCGGTAACACTCCTTTTCTTCTGAAAACCTCAGTGCCAGAGCCCGAATGAGAATAGACTGAAATTCCAATGGGCTTCCCGCCCTCCATAGAGCTGCCGGAACACCCGGTTCCAACAGGCATCCCGAAAGCTGCGCCAGAAGATCCATATACATATCGCCGTCCTCTTCCGGCGTAGCGATCATAAAAAGCAGGCGGACAGGCTCCCCATCCAGAGAGGGATATTCCATTCCCTCCGGTACGGTAAGAGCTGCCATACATGGCTTGCGTACCGATTCCGCCCGGGTATGCGGTATGGCAATACCCTCCCCCATCCCCGTAGGAAAAAGAGTTTCTCTCTCCCAAAGGGATGCATACAAATCCCGGGCATCATCTGTTCCTCCTCCGCATTCTGCCAGCCGAGAAAGCATCCACAGAGCGTTCTCCCGACTTTCAGGAGATGCCCCCAGGCAAATACTTACGGTGGGTAAAAGCCCGCTGACTGCTATATTCTCTGTATTTGTTCCACACATTCCATTGGCTACCACATAATCACAAACCCTTCCGTATATTTGTGCAATGCCGCAGTATACTGTGTACGAAAAGCCGTGAATAAAAGTGGGAAGCCTCCGGTTCCATTCTTTGTATGTAAAAAATGCCCGCGCCGCACAAACTGTATCCTGCAAACTGCTGCAATATACAATCTATGCGGAGCGGGCAAAGATTAGAATCTTTTTTCTGTTTTCATCTCTGCGTCTTTCGGATATTCCGGAACCTGCTTCCCAAAAGAAATATTTCTTGCAATAACAACCGGGAAATCAGATTACACGATCTACCCACTTTCCCCGGCGGAAACGGGTCCATGCCATAACAAAACGCACGAACTGATCGGATGCCAGGCCGATCCATGCTCCTGTGAGCCCAAGACCCAGAGGATAGCATAAAAGCCACCCAAGCCCTGGGCGGACTATAGCTACACTAATTAAGGAAATAAGGGCTGTATACTTCGTGTCACCTGCGCCACGGAGACATCCCATATATACTACCTGGGAAATCTGCAGGAATACGGAAACGGACATGGTACACATAATCATCATGCTGTATACCAAGATTTCCTCTTCATCCGAAAACAACTGAAAGATAGGTCTGCTGCATGTGAGGAATATGACGGAAAGAATGGAAGCAAAACCAAGACCCAACTGCTGGCATGTTCGCCCATAGGTTTTAGCCAGATTCTTTCTGCCCTCGCCCAGACTCCTTCCCACCAGAGCCACAGCAGCCACCGACAAGCCATCCCCAAAGGAAAAAGAAACGCTCATAATATTCATACCAACCTGATGGGCGGCAAACTCCAGTGTTCCCAATCTTGCCACAATCATGGCATACATGAGAAAACCAATCCGCAGAAATACCTGTTCCACCAAGGCGCTGGATCCAATATCCGCAACAGCCCGCATGGTATCTTTATCAAAACGGAAAGAAAAGCCGTATTCCTTTAGGCTCACAAAGCTGTCTCTTCCCATAACAGAAGCAATGCTGAGCCCGCATCCCGCTATGGAACCGATTACCGTAGCAATTGCGGCGCCCCTTACCCCAAGGGCAGGGAACCCGAGATTTCCTCCGATAAGAAGATAATTAAAAATTACATTTATTAAATTAGATGTCAGATTGGTGCGCATAGTGATCTTCGTGTTGCCCGCGCCTCTCTGGGCCGCATTAATAACTAGGGAGAGGGTATTAAATACCATTCCGCCCATAATGATACGAAAATATCCTACAGCATCCTCATGGGTATCGGGCGCGGAACCGGCCATCTGCAAGATCGGATCTGCAAAGGCTACAAATACGGCGCTTATTACCGCCGTCATCGCAAGAGTAAGCACGATCATCTGGGATAAAACCCTGTTTGCCCGCTGAGGATCCTGCTCCCCCCGGCGTCTGGCCACTATGGCGGATACCGCCACGTTTGCGGAAAGGAATACAGCCAACCCTATGAATTTAGGCTGGGTACAAAGTCCCACGGCGGCAATAGCTGTATGGCCCAGGGATCCTACCATGATGGTATCCACCACACCCACCAGAGAAACCAAAAAAGATTCCAAAGTGGAGGGCCACGCAATGCGCACTGCATTCTCCACAATTTCCCTGCGAGGCAAAGAATCCTCCATGGTTGGTTTTTTCCCGGAAAGCTCCCCTTTCTGTGCCGCTTCAGATGCAGATTCCCGTTTTTCTATACCTGCAGAAGAATCCGTTTCTTTCCGGTCTCTTCTCTTTTTTCCATCGTCTTTTTGCCCTTGAGCAGTACTGTCAGCCGTATTCTGTTTCCATTTCAATACAAACCCCTCATTTCTGCATTCCCTTTTTAATTGCGGTTAAAACCATCCTCCAAAATAAGGATGTTTCCGTCTCCCCATTTTCCCCCAGCCCCTTCCGCAGAAAATTCCCTTTTCTTTGCGGTAACTGAAAACGCAGTCTGTTTTCTGCAAAAGCTTTCTCCTATAGCAAACTCACAATGGCGGGAAATATACTTGTTATTTATTTTACAGCACTTCCCCCTATACGTCAACCACACCACGCAGGAAGCTGCGCACAATACTGCAAAATTGAATTTCTTTATCTGTATTTGTCTTGTTTTATGAAAAAAAGAGAAGGAAGCGCTGCATGAAGATGCGCTTCCTTCTCTTTTATTTATCTTCGCCAAACATAGTTTTTATTTTATCAAAAAAAGTCTTCCGTTTGGCATAATGTTTACTGTCGTCCTTTGTGCTGGAATCAAATTCCTTGAGAACATCCTTTTGCTTTTGAGTCAGATTTCTGGGGACTTCTACTGTAACCTGCACATACTGGTCGCCCCGTCCTCTGCCGTTAACGTAAGGAATTCCCTTTCCCCGCAGCTTAAAGACATCTCCCGGCTGGGTCCCTTCCCGCACCTGATAGCTGACTTTTCCGTCTATAGTGGGAACCGTGACCTCTGCGCCCAGAGCAGCCTGGCTGAAAGTTATAGGCATTTCACACCACACGTCGTTTCCTCGACGCTCAAAAATAGGATGGGGTCTTACATTTACGTAGACCTGCAGATCGCCTGCAGGGCCTCCGTTCTGCCCGGCGTTTCCCTGCCCGCGCACATTCAGCACCTGATCGTTGTCGATGCCTGCGGGAATATTTACCTCAATGGTCTTCTGCCTGCGAACTCGCCCTGTACCGCCGCAGGTTTTGCAGGGGTGTTCGATCACTTTGCCGCTTCCGCCGCAGCGGTCGCATCCCCGGCTAGTCTGCACAACACCAAAAGGCGTCCTCTGGCTGACACTCACTCTGCCGCTGCCGCCGCATTGGGGGCAGGTTTTCGCGCTGGTGCCTTTTTCCGCTCCGGAGCCATCGCAGTCCTTACAGCTATCTATTTTGCTGAAAGAAACTGTCTTTTTGCAGCCCTTGGCCGCTTCCTCAAAGGAAATATTTACAACGGCTTCCGTATCGCTGCCTCTTCTGGGCGCGTTGGGATTCTGCCGCCGGGTTCCGCCCCCGAAACCTCCAAAGAAGCTGTCGAAAATGTCTCCTAAGTCTATGCCGCCCGTAAAAGGACTGCCGCCCCCCGGACCGCCGCCAAAATTGGGATCCACACCCGCATGGCCGAACTGATCGTAGCGTGCCTTTTTATCTTTATCCGAAAGCACTTCATAGGCTTCGTTGAGTTCTTTGAATTTTTCTTCCGCCGTTTTATCTCCCGGGTTGAGATCCGGATGATACTTCTTCGCCAATTTCCGGTAGGCTTTTTTAATTTCATCTTCCGAGGCGTTCTTGGGTACCCCCATCACCTCATAATAGTCTCTTTTTTCCGCCAAACCAAACCACTCCTAAAACCGGGCATTCTTTTTGCCCTATATCCATTCGCCCGCGCTGTTTTCGACGGGCTGGCCTGCCGTACCGGCCATTTATGTCGTTTCAATTGGAAAACACAGATCGCAGGAAAACTCTGCAAACACCCTGTCTCCAAAAAGTACGCAAGCAAGGCAGCCGGAAAGCTTTTGCCTGGCTGCCTTACAAAGCGTTTTTTATTATCACACAACCGCCGGGAAAAAGCAAGCTTTCCCACGATTCCATACGCCAGGCCTGGTAGGCAGGCGATTACTTATTGTCGTCTACGTCCTTATATTCGGCGTCGTATACATTGCCGCCGTTAGGAGCCTGGCCTGCGCCGGGCTGACCGCCCTGAGGTGCCTGGCCATCCTGGGGAGCCGCGTTCTTATACAGCTTCTCAGAAGCGGTATAGAGAGCCTTCTGAAGTTCCTCCATGCCGGTCTTCATCAGAGCCGTGTCGCCCTTATTGATAGCTTCCTTCAAAGCGGAAACTTTGCTCTCCACATCGGTCTTATCGGAAGCATCCAGCTTGTCGCCATTATCCTTCAGAAGCTTTTCTGCCGCATAGCAGGCATTTTCCGCCTCGTTTTTGGCGTCTACTTCCTCACGGCGCTTCTTGTCTTCCGCAGCAAACCGCTCTGCTTCCTGAACAGCCTTATCAATATCTTCCTTGCTCATGTTGGAGCTGGAAGAAATGGTGATATGCTGTTCCTTGCCAGTACCCAGATCCTTTGCGGATACATTTACAATGCCGTTGGCGTCAATATCAAACGTAACCTCGATCTGAGGGATACCGCGGGGAGCCGGAGCAATGCCGTCCAGTTTAAAGAGGCCAAGCTGCTTGTTGTCTTTAGCAAACTCACGCTCACCCTGAAGAACATTTACCTCAACCTGCGTCTGGCCGTCCGCCGCAGTGGAGAAGATCTGGCTCTTCTTGGTGGGGATAGTGGTGTTCCGCTCAATAACCTTTGTCATAACACCGCCCATGGTTTCAACACCCAGAGAAAGGGGCGTAACATCCAGAAGGAGAAGGCCTTCCACTTCGCCGCCCAGAACACCTGCCTGGATAGCAGCGCCGATAGCTACGCATTCATCGGGGTTGATGCCCTTAAAGGGTTCTTTGCCAATGAAGTTCTTAACTGCTTCCTGAACAGCCGGAATACGGGAAGATCCGCCAACCATCAGCACTTTGCTGATCTGGGAGATCTGCAGGCCGGAATCCGAAAGTGCCTGACGCACAGGCCCCATGGTCTTTTCTACCAAATCTTCCGTAAGCTCATTGAATTTTGCTCTGGAAAGAGTCATATCCAAATGCTTCGGGCCTGTGGCGTCCGCGGTGATAAAGGGAAGGTTGATAGAAGCAGAGGTCATGCCGGAAAGCTCAATCTTTGCCTTTTCAGCCGCTTCCTTCAAACGCTGCATAGCCATCTTATCACCGGAAAGGTCGATGCCTGTTTCGCTCTTGAAGGAGGAAACCATCCAGTCCATAACCCGTTTGTCGAAGTCGTCGCCGCCCAGACGGTTGTTACCCGCCGTGGCCAGAACTTCCTGAACACCGTCGCCCATTTCAATAATGGAAACATCGAAAGTACCGCCGCCAAGGTCATATACCATGACTTTCTGATCTTCTCCCTTGTCGATGCCATAGGAAAGAGCCGCTGCGGTAGGCTCGTTGATAATTCTCTTTACATCCAACCCTGCGATTTTGCCGGCATCTTTCGTTGCCTGGCGCTGAGCGTCGGTAAAATATGCAGGAACTGTAATAACAGCGGAAGAAACTGTTTCTCCCAAATATGCTTCTGCATCCGCCTTCAGCTTCTGCAGAATCATAGCGGAAATTTCCTGAGGAGTATAGGATTTGCCGTCTACAGTAACCTTATAGTCGCTGCCCATTTCCCTCTTAATGGAAGAAATCGTCCGCTCAGGGTTTGTGATTGCCTGGCGCTTTGCCACCTGGCCTACCATACGTTCGCCTGTCTTAGAAAAAGCGACTACGGAAGGAGTTGTACGGGCGCCCTCTGCATTGGCGATAACCACAGGCTCGCCGCCTTCAATAACCGCCACACAGGAGTTTGTCGTTCCCAGATCAATACCAATTGTCTTTGCCATACTTCATTACCTCCAAACACTATCTGCCCTTTGGCTTTTAGCTGTTGTTTGTTTTTATTTTGTTCCTATTTTCCTATATTATGGGGTCTGCCTATTTATTCTATTGAAACCCGCCCATAGCGGGGAAATACCGGGAGAAAACAATCCCACTAGTTGGCAACCTGCACCATAGCGTGCCGGACCACTTTATCGCCGAGCTTATACCCTTTCTGGAAAACCTGCACAATCACGTTCTCTCCCAGGCTTTCATCTTCCAGATGCATTACCGCATTGTGGAAAGCCGGGTCAAAGGTTTCGCCCTCAGCGCCCATTTCGGAGACTCCCAGTTTTTCAAGACAGGCTTTCATCTGCGCCTGCACCATTTCAACCCCCTTGCGAAGATCTTCTACAGTGCATTCCTTCTGCGCAAGAGCCCGTTCCAGGTTATCTTCCACAGGAAGAATCTCCAGAATAGCCGCCGCTGTTGCGTCTGCGTAAACAGCCGCTTTCTCCCGCTCGCTGCGCTTGCGGTAATTATCATATTCCGCTGCTGTCCGCAAAAATTGATCTTTTTGCTTTGCAAGTGCTTCTTCCAATTCATGGAGCTTTTTTTCCAACTCCTGTTCCTTTTTGGAAGCCTTGGAAAAACCTTTCTTTTTTGTATTTTCTGTTTCCTTTTCCGGAGCAGGATCCTGTGCCTCCGCTTCTTTTGCAGGGCACTCGTTTACCTGATCCACGCTCTCGTTCTCAGGCATCCTGTTTTCCTTTGCCACTCTGCTATCCCCTTTCTATCCTGAAACGCCTTACTCAGCGTCCAAAAGCTCTGTTAGCATTCTGCCCACGGCATCTGACAGGTATCCTACGCTGGCAAGAACCCTTCCATAATTCATTCTGGGAGGTCCTATTACCGCAACCGCTCCGGCATCCCTTCCCCCGATTGTATATCGGGAAATAACCATGGAGGTGCCATATAGTTCGGGTCTTCTGGATTCTCTTCCTATCAGTATCCTTGTTCCGCCAGATTCCAGAAGCAGCCTTGTAAGTTCTTCCGGCCGGCTGAGAAAATCCAGCACTCTGTGTACCCCGCTTATCTCATACTCCGGTGTGAGCATCAGATTCATTTCTCCGCTTAAGCAAACATCTGCTTCCATGGATTCCCTGGCTACATCCAAAACAGCCATCAGAGCCGAACTCATCAGGATTGCCATTTCACCGAGAGATGCCGCCAGCCCCTGTATAAACGCAGGTGTGATATCGGAAACAGGCCTGCCCACCAGTTTTTCGTTGATCGTTCGGAAAAACACCCGGAGTATTTCCGGTGTAATATCAAATTCACAATGGAAAACTCTGGTCTTCATGGTTCCTGCCGAGGTGATAAGGACAACCATAGCCGTTCTCCGGCTGGTCTGCACAAACTGAACAGCCCGGATGGCTGCGTCTCCTCCTCCCGGCGTAGTAGAAACCGCGGTGCAGCGGGTAAGTGCCGCCAGCGCCCGGGAAACACCGTTCAATAGTTTTTCCGGGTCATAAGCGCTGGAAAGAAGGAGGCTGTCAATGATCCGGCACTCTTCCGTTCCCAAAGGTTTGGGCTTCATCAATTGGTCCACATACAGCCGGTAGCCTCTGTGTGAAGGCACTCGGCCTGCCGAAGTATGAGGCTGATCCAAAAGCCCCAATTCAGAAAGGTCGCTTAGCTCATTTCGAACCGTAGCAGATGAAACAGGAAAATCCAGATGATCGCATACGGATTTGGAACCTACCGGCACACCGCTTTCTACATAAAGCTCCACCACCGTCTGCAGAATTTTTCGCTTACGTTGGCTTAGTTCCAACCCGTTCACCTTCTTTCGTATTAGCACTCTTTTATATCGAGTGCTAACTCTAGTTATAAATGTACCATTCCTGGAGTGTTTTGTCAATCTTTTATTTGTAAACTAATTGTGAAATCCAAAAAAACTGCAACAAATTTTCTCTTTCACTCCACTTGGTTACAGGATATTTTGCGGAATACAGGCTGAAACATACCTACATCTAAAACGCTGCTCCTATTTCATTACCTTACTTTATCTTTATGTACAAAACAAAGAAGATTTTTTCTCCGAAATGCCGCATTGTCTTCTAAAGGCTTATGTGCTAGGATGTGGGCAGAAATACATCTTTCTTGAATAAGCATGCTAATACCCTAAATTTTAAGTAAGGTGTATAGCAGCGTTTTGGGGATTAAAGAGAGGAGTAAAATTATATGAAGAAAGTAAAATCTATAACAGACCGGGATTTTGCAGTAGGCAAAACCAATCCAAGACTTTTCGGAATTTTTCTTGAGCCTATCGGCGATATCATTTACGGAAGTCTGTATAATCCCAATCATCCGGCAGCGGATGAAAACGGCTTCCGTAAAGACGTAATGGAACTGATACGGGAACTGCATACCACACTAATCCGAACCCCCGGTGGGAATTATGTATCCGCTTACCATTGGAAGGACGGAATCGGGCCCAAAGAAAAACGGCCTACGCGAAAAAACATGGCTTGGTTTCACATAGATTCCAATGCAATGGGAATTGACGAATACGCTCTTTACAACCGTCTTTTGGGGACGGAATTTATGATTGCAGCGAATCTGGGAACCGGAACACCTGAAGAAGCGGCGGAAGAAGTGGAATACTGCAACCTTCCTTCCGGAACCTACTGGAGCGATCTGCGCAGGAGCAACGGCTGGGAGGAACCGCACAATCTAAAATTGTGGTGCCTTGGAAATGAAATGGACGGGAAATGGCAGGTTGGGGCGAAAAACCCAGAGGAATATGCCCGTACATGTGAAGAAACAGCCAAAATGATGAAATGGATAGATCCTTCTATCGAACTGGTTGCCTGCGGAAGCTGCAGCAACGATCTGGGCCTTACTACCTATGGCGAATGGGATCGTATCCTGCTGGAAAGGGCATATGAATATATCGACTATCTTTCTGTACATCGCTACTATTCTTACGACAAAAATGTACACATGTTTTTTCCAAATCCCTATGGAGTAGAAGATATTCCGGGCCTGCATCTGGATCTGAAATCCTATTTGGATACGATTACAGCGGCGGCAGATTTTATAAAAGGAAAAAATCGGTTTGATAAAGATATCTACCTTTCTCTGGACGAGTGGGGAGCACAAACCAGTTATGATGTACGTATACCGGGAGAAGACTGGTCTGAAAAGCCGGAAGGATCCGAAGGTTGGTTTAAAAATCCCCCAAACCTTTTGGATGCCCTTATCCACGGTATGTTCCTCATCACTATTTTAAACAGGTGTGACCGAATAAAGATTGCCTGCGAGTCCGTAGCCATCGGCGGAATGATCGCAGTGGATCCTGAGGGAGGCGCTTACCGGCATACTACTTTCTATCCCTTCTCCCAAGCCGCTCTATACGGTAACGGAGAGGTTCTGCAGCCCGCTTTGTCCGGCGATACAGTGGAGACGCCTTCTTTCGGAAACGTATTGCCTGTGCAGACTGCCACCGTTTATAATGAAGAAGAATCTACGATCACTGTCTTTGCCCTGAATTTGGATCTAAGAAGTGACGTGGAATTTGATACAGATTTCCGTTCCTTCGGTAAAGTAAGCCTGATAGAACAAATAGAGCTTTACGATGACCAGCCTTTGATGGGAAATACCTTTGAAAATCCGGAACGTATTACCCCCCATATTGTATCGAATGCTGAAAATAAAGTTATACTCAAAAAGCATTCCTGGAATGTACTGCGTTATAAAGTGGAAAAATAACCCATCGCAGCCTTGCGCATAGAAAAACCGGGTCTCTTTTCAGAGCCCGGTTTTTCCTCTTCTTTACAAAGAAACTCTATTTATTTTGAGAACATAACCTTTTCGCTGTTGAACATGCGGGTAATCACATAAATCAGAATCCCTGTCCAAATCAAATTGCTCAAAAGGGTAATGCCGATATGCACAGGATTATACTGGAAAGAAAAAATCCCGTTCATGCTCTGTACGCTGTTGTAAAGGGGAATACAATAGAGCAAGGGATTCTCCGGCGCCCCATTTCCAAACATGGAGGTTATCCCTATAAACATCACCACTACCATCAGGGGAACAATCGCCGTATTGGCTTCCTTTACACTTCTGGAATAAGCGGAAACAATGGAAATCAGCGATACAATTATGAGCACACTTACCAGAATCACCGCCAACAGCAATACATAATCGGAAATCTGGTAGACGGAAGCGTCCATACCGGAAGAAGAAGCACCCATAAGCTTGGGAAGGGACAGCATAGTTCCCAAAAAGCTGGAAACACCGCTGAGCAGAGATATAACGCTCAGGCTCAAAACCTTTCCTATAGCAAGGTCGCTGCGCCGGATTGGAGTCACCAGCAAGGTTGCAATCGTGCCCCTTTCCTTTTCCCCTGCAATGGATTCCGGCGCCACAGCCATACAGCCGGTAAACAGGAAAATCATCATAAGCATAGGCAGCAGCATGGAAAACACCTGCCCCGTTACGTCTTCCTTGGTCGCCATATCATACACGTTGCCAGACTGCCCATTGTTCACATCGAATTTATTGGCCAAATGACTCTCGTATTGATCCAGTACTTCCGTCATGGTCTGATAAGCAGTCTGCGAAGCAGGTGACGCGGAATTATAATATATTTCCACATTGGGAGCTGGCTCTGCAGCCGTCTGGGAATCGTAGGCTTCCACCTGCCCATCGAAATTCTCTGGGAAAACCACATACAGATCCGCATCTTTTTCCTGCACTTCCTGTTTGAGTTCCTCAGAAGTTTTATCTTCTCCGGAAAGGAGTTGGAAAGAGAGGGAACCTATGGCTTCTTTAAGAGAGGCAGGTTCGTTTTCCACATACACCGATACGGGCTCTGTTTCCTCAGAAACAAACTGGTTCATTATGCCGTCGCCCATGATGGAATACATCACATAGATCAGCAAGCCCGGAAGAAGCAATGTACCGAAAACCATCTTAGGATCCCGGAAAAAGCGGGCAAACTCCTTTTTGGCTACAGCCCATATATTCCTGCTTCTGCTCTGTCTTCCCGCTTTATTCTCGCGATTGCTCATTTCCATTCACCTGCCGTTTCCCTATAAATTTCAAAGAACCGGTCTTCCAAAGAACCGCCCTTTGTCACATTTTCCAGCGTATCACACAGTACCATCTTTCCGTTTATGATAATACCGATCCGATCGCAAATTTTTTCCACCAGGCTGAAGATATGGGTAGATACTAGGATACTTTTCCCTTCTTTCTTCAGATCCAGGAGAAAATCTGTCACAACCCGGGCCGTCAGGACATCCAGCCCGTTGGTGGGTTCGTCAAAAATAATGATATCCGGGTCATGGACTATGGAGATCACCAGAGATACTTTCTGTTTCATACCGGTGGAAAGATCCGCTACCTTGACCTCTGCAAATTCGTCCACACCAAATTTGGAAAAAAGCTCTTTTTTCCGCCGGTCTCTGGTTTCGGGATCCACATTGTGCAGTTCCGAGAAAAAGTCAAAGAGATAATTAGGGGTAAAAAATTCCTCCAGTTTCAGTTCGCTGGTAAGAAATCCGATTCGTTCCCGCACCCCGGCAGGATCCTGCCGGACGCTTATTCCCTCTATAAAGGCATCCCCTTCGTCCGGTCGAATCAGCGTTGCAAGCATACGCAGAGTGGTAGTTTTACCTGCGCCGTTGGGCCCCAGAAGGCCAAATACTTCCCCTCTGTAAGAAGCAAAGGAGATTCCATCCACCGCTTTTCTGGTTTTTTCTTTCGTTTTTTCCAGCCGCTGCTGTTTTTTGGATAAAACAAAGGTTTTCCGCAGATTTTCAACGCGTAAAATTTCTTCCATCCGTTTCCCGCCTTTCGTGCCTTTCTCCGGAAAAATCTCTTCCGGTTCCCACATATAGAAGTATAAAATACCCCGCATGGAAATTCCCAGAGAATACATCATCTTCCCCACAGGATCCATGCGGGACATATTTAAGTATAAAATTTAAGTCAGCATTGTTTTTTCTTATTAAAACTTAAAAACATTAAAATATCGTAAAATTAAAGGTTATAGTTCTATAAAAAATTTATATTAGAAGAACGATAAGATATATAAAATCGTTCATTTCCGAAAACGGGTTGCTTTTGGCAAATCCCCCTTACTTTTCCGCATGCCCTATCCGCAGCAGACACTTATACGGCAAACTGCTGAGCCTCCACCGGAAGAAATCTGATCCGTAGAAAGCCAAAGGCCCGCGCTTCTGCAGCTTTAACAGCCGATCAGCGCGAGTCAAAAATTTTTAATGTATTTAGACTTTTTATGATTTCCGTTTCACTTTTCTATTTCCACGCAGGATTTACTTTGTTAGATTCTTTCCGTAAGTTCCAGAATAACGGAATTGGAAACAAGAAATCCTCTGGGCGTAAGGGAGAGAACTCGTTTTCCTTCTTCCCCTTCGATACGGCAAAATCCTGCCTTCTCCAAAAGGGAAGCTTCTTTCCAGAATCTTTCCGGAAGAAAGACGCCTTCTTCTTCATACCGGTTTCGAAATATCTCTTCGGAAAGCCCTTCCCTCAGGCGCAGAGCCAGCATACAGAATTCTTCGGGGGATCCCCCGGGGCCGTCCTCCACAGGAAGGTTTCCTGCCAGGAACCCTTCCAGATCCCGGGGATAATAGAAACGTTTACCGCCTAAATAGGAATGGGCCGCTGGACCCAATCCCAGATATTCCTCACACCGCCAGTATTTCAGGTTGTGGCGCCCCTCAAATCCGGGCCTTGCAAAATTGGAAATCTCATATTGAAAATAACCCAGCTTTTCCAATTCCTCGCAGGCAGAAAGATAAAGATGACAGATTTCCTCTTCATCAGGCAGGTTAAGAGAAGATTTCTTCTGCCAAAACGGGGTTCCGGGTTCAATTTTCAAAAGGTATGCAGAAATATGCTCCACTTCCAGGGAAGCACAGAACCGGATGCTTTCCTGGAGCATCTCCCAGTTCTGGCCGGGAAGTCCCATCATAAGATCCAGGGAAATATTGCGGAATCCTGCGCGTCGGGCAGCTTCCACAGCCTCTGCGGCCTGCCGGGCCGTGTGGCGCCTGCCGAGAAGCCGCAGCTCTTCTTCGTGGGCAGACTGAAGACCCAGAGAAAGGCGGTTGGCCCCTGCCGCAGCCATTTCTTCAAAAAAAGCGTCCAGCCGGGAGGTGGGATTAGCCTCCAAAGTGATCTCCGCATTTTCCAGAAGGAACCCTTTTTGAGCGTTTTCTATGAGACGGGCCAGTCGGGAAGCTCCCAGAAGGTTGGGAGTGCCCCCTCCGAAATATAGGGTATCCGCCTTATAGGAGCCCTCCTTTTCCCGCAGTTTTCCTTCCCACTCTGTCAAAAGGCTTTCCAGGCGGCGGGTATATTCTTCCTTCAGGGAGTCGCTGCCGGCCATGGAATAAAAGTCACAGTAGGGGCACTTGCCGTCGCAGAAAGGGATATGCAGATACAGGCCGATCATAAAAAGCTCCTTTCGGCAGAATCTTTTCCTGAAAACCGGTTTTAAACAATCATCTAAATACAACAACAGTTGCAAAGCCCCGGAAAAACAGCGGCTTTGCAACTTTAAGAAACAGAAAACAGCCAAACGGAAAGGCACATCAAAATAGAGGCTGAACCAGATTAGACAGGAAATTCCATACTAAAAACATCGGAACAAACAGCAGGACACATAAGAGTATATCGAGCAGTACTCCAACCAGAGAAAATCGTTTCTGCCGTTCACGAACATACCAAAACAGCAGCGCTATGCAGAGGAAAAAACAAATAGTCCCGCCCAAAATGCTTGCAGGATAAGCTACCGGATAGTTTTGCATTTCTCCGAAAGCAACTATAGAAAACCAAATGAGTATGCAGTATAAACCTGCGCTTCCCATAGCGCTGATAGCGGCCGAGATGCCACTTATTCTGCCCCTGCAATGCTTCTGCACCTTTTTTCGGAAAATAAGGCAAAACACTGCAAGAATCAATGCGGCAGCCCCAACAAATGCCAGCGCTCCCCAAATTCCTTTTCCGCAATTCATAACAAGCCAAGAAAACGGCATTTCTGTCTTACGTGTCTCCTCATATAGTCCATAGCCGCCTATCCCTGCTACGATGAAACCCAAAACAGTAAATAATATCCAACGGAGAAAATAGGAATTTTTTGCATGAACTGGCTCTTTAGGCATAAAAGTTCCCGCCTTTCTTATTCCCACAAAAGCTCGTCCTCTTTGGGTGGCTGGAAAATTTCCATATATTTTCGCATTTCCGACTCCTCAATGACGAAAGATCCGGGAGGCGTATTTGCATTCCGTGAAGCCAACCGGCGCAGCAGTTCTTCTTCAGAAGCTTCCATATAGTGCATCCGGAACCCTGCTCCCAAAGCATGGGCTCTGCGGCGGAAATCTTCTCGTTCCTCCCTTGCCCACAAACCGAAATCCAAAATCACGTCCACCCCTAGGGAAAGGGTTCGTGCTGCCACATCCCACATAATTTTTTCTATTGTATCATGGCGCAGGTCGTGGGCAGGGTCCTGCGCATCCTGCCCAAAAAGGCGGATCTGCCACTCATCCGGCGTAAGCCGCAGGGCCCCGCATTCCTTTTCCAGCCGTTTGGCTTCCGTAGTTTTCCCTGCGCAGGGAAGACCTACCATTACATGCAGAACAGCCACACTGCTTCCCCCTTTTAGAGCAGCCAAAATTTATTCATCCAGCTTCAGCACGGACATAAACGCCTCCTGGGGAACTTCCACCGTTCCCAGCTGGCGCATACGCTTTTTGCCTTCCTTCTGCTTTTCCAGAAGCTTTTTCTTACGGGTAATGTCGCCGCCGTAACATTTCGCGAGAACATCCTTCCGCAGGGCTTTTACTGTTTCCCGCGCGATGATTCTTCCGCCTATGCAGGCCTGGATAGGCACTTCAAAAAGCTGACGCGGAATCTTATCCTTCAGCTTTTCGGCCATCTTTCTGGCTCTGGAATATGCCTTCTCCGAATGGATAATGAAGGAAAGGGCGTCCACAATCTCACCATTGAGCATGATGTCCAGTTTTACAAGGTCGCTCTTTTCGTAGCCATCCAGCTCATAATCGAAGCTGGCATAGCCTCTGGTGCGGGATTTCAGAGCGTCAAAGAAATCATAAATAATCTCGTTAAGGGGCAGCCTGTAATGGATATCCACTCGGTCAGAATCAATATACGTCATATCCTTAAACACGCCCCGGCGCTCCTGACAAAGCTCCATAATATTCCCCACATATTCAGTTGGGGTATAAATATGGGCGTTGGTCATAGGCTCTTCGGCACTGGCGATCAAAGAGGGATCCGGATAGTTGGTGGGGTTATCGATGGTGATAACCTCGCCGCTGGTTTTTGTAATGCGGTAGATAACGCTGGGTGCGGTGGTAATAATATCCAGATTGTATTCCCTTTCCAGCCGTTCCTGAATAACTTCCATATGCAGAAGGCCCAGGAAACCGCAGCGGAAACCGAAGCCAAGGGCGACAGAGGTTTCCGGTTCAAAGGAAAGGGCGGCATCGTTCAGCTGGAGTTTTTCCAGCGCCTCCCGCAAATCGGGGTATTTGGCGCCGTCCGCCGGATAGATACCGCAGAACACCATAGGCTGCACAGGCCGGTAGCCCGGCAGAGGACTTGAAGCGGGATTATCGGCCCTCGTAATGGTATCGCCTACTGTTGCATCCCTAACGGCTTTGATGGAAGCAGCAATATATCCTACTTCCCCAGCGGAAAGCTCGGAAACCGGTTCAAATTTTGTAGCGCGCATATAGCCGCATTCCGTTACGGTAAATTCCGCTCCGGTGCTCATCATCCGAATCGTATCCCCCGGATGAACTGTGCCGTCCTTCAGACGGACATGGGCGATAACGCCCTTATAGGCGTCGTAATAGGAGTCAAAAATCAAGGCCTGAAGAGGAGCCTCCGGATCTCCTTCTGGCGGGGGAATCAGCTTCACGATCTGCTCCATAACCTGATCGATATGGATTCCCGCTTTTGCAGATACAGCCGGAGCGTCGTCCGCAGGTATGCCGATAACATCTTCTATTTCACGCCGGACTTTTTCCGGATCGGCGCTGGGCAAGTCGATCTTGTTGATAACGGGGACGATTTCCAGCCCCGCGTCCACGGCCAGATAGGTATTCGCAAGGGTCTGGGCTTCAATTCCCTGAGAAGCGTCCACAACCAGAACAGCGCCTTCGCAGGCGGCCAGGCTTCGGGAAACCTCATAGTTGAAATCCACATGACCGGGAGTATCAATCAGGTTGAAGACATAGTCTTCTCCGTCTTTGGCGTGATACACAAGCGTAACGGCGTGAGCTTTAATGGTGATGCCACGTTCCCGCTCCAGATCCATATTGTCCAAAAGCTGATCCTCCATATCGCGGAGGGCAACAGCACTGGTCTGTTCCAGAATTCGGTCCGCCAATGTACTCTTTCCGTGGTCGATATGGGCAATAATGCTGAAATTGCGTATTTTATCTCTTGAAACTGCCATTTCCATCATCCTACTGTTTAGAATTCGGTTCATTGCTTTTGCTCTGCCCTATTCCGAATATATTCCCTATTTCAAAAAATTCGAACGGCAGGAAAAGCCATTTAAAAAGAAGTATACCATATTTTTTATGGTTTTGGATAGTCTTTCACGCAAAAAGGCCTGGCGCCTACAACACCTGTAAACGCCAGGCCTATTTTAACCGGTTTTATTTCATAATACCTGCATACAGTATCTCCGAAACTATTCCCGCTCTTAAAAGAGAGGAATTTTAATACCGCAGATGCCGGTAATATTCATCGGGTAAAAGCCGTTTTCCCTTTTTCCTTCTGGATGGGCTGCGGTAGCGTTTGCGGCCGGAACCGCCTCTGGGAGGTCTCCTATTGCTTAAAAGCACAATCAGGATCACCAGAAAGAAAAGACCTATAACTGCCCAGGACAAAATCCCTATCCAGTTGATTCTGGAAGTATCCGCTACTACTTCGGGCGTAATGTTGCTGGCTACACTTACATCTCCCACACTGGGAAGAGTGATACCAGAAGAGGAAGGCTCTGAGGATGAAACGTCTGAAGAAGATGACGAGGACGACGAGGAGGATGAGGAAGATTTTGAGGACGAGGAAGAGCCTCCGGACGAAGAAACAGAAGAAACCCTACTGCTGTTTGGGCGCTGTGAAGAATTATTCTGAGAACCAGCAGTAGAACCAGTATTTTCTGTTCTGAAATTACCACCGCCCTGCCCTGCTCCGCCGGGATCCGGATTTGAAGCAGGAGGTTTCGGTTTTGAAGATGCGCTGCTCACCTTGGAGCTGGAAGAAGACGTTGAGGAAGGTGTTTCCGGCGGATCCGGCTCTGGTTCTGGTTCAGGCTCCGGTTCCGGTTCCGTGGAGCTAGGAACAGAGGGCTCAGAATTCTGCGAAGGTTCCGTCTCTCCGGATTCTGTGGTTTCTACAGGCTCCGCATACACGGAGACCGAGCCCAGCCATAAGCCGGAAGATACCGCCATGGCTAAAGCCAGCCCAATAACTGCAATTTTTCCCCGACGTGTCATAAACGCGCAACTCCTTATTCCACCCGTATAGATTTACGGTGCAAAAGCCATATAGAAAATACGGCTTGATACTTTTTGTCTTCATTCACGAAAAATTTTCGGCTGTTCTCAGATATCTACCAAAGGGCTAAAATCTTTAATTGGTTCCAAGCTCAAATCTTACCCTACCAGCTTAATGTATTTAAAAACATGCAGGACATCTCTTACTTTTCCCACAAAGGAACCCATCTTCCTATAAAAATCCACTTCTAACTTCTATCTATTCCTTACAGCAGAAATATTCTTATTTCCGGTTTCCCGGCAACCTATATACTGTCTATACATTTTAATCTGTATTCACCTTAAACACAGATGATTTTTCCATTTTTTAGTATATCAAAGGGATAGAAAGAAATCAAGCAAGTCCCCGTTTTTTCCGGTAATCCTGTGAATCAGTGTGTTGTCATCCCCGAACCCTGTTTGCCGGCAGTAATAATCTGCCTGTAAGATGCCTATAACAAAACTCAGAATGCATAGTGTGACCACAAATGCCGTAAAAAACACTCTCCTGTTTTGGATTTTTGCAGAACCCTTTGCAAATGTTACATTCCCTTCCAAAAGACCTTTACCCGCGCGCAAAGGCCTGTCTCTCTTTTTTTTAGAGGAAAAATCTGTTGTTTTTTTCGGATTTTTCTCATTTTTACAGGCAACATGTTTTTCTTCCAAACCGGGAATTTCTTTTGTTTTTTCATCTTTTCTCCCCGCCGGCTGAGAGTATCTTGTTTCGTATCTTTGGCTTTGCTTTTCCTTCATTCCCACCGATCCTTCTTCATTTTACATCTATATTTTTCAGTAGTTCATTTTCAGTCCGCCCTTTATTTATTATAATTTAGTATAGACAGCAGACGGCGGCCCATTCAGGCCGCCGGTAAATGTATCGTCTTCTTTTTATTTTTCTGCCAGATCATCCAGCACGCTTGCCAAGCTTTTGCCCAAAAGTGAGCCGGAATATTTCGCCTCTTCCAAAGTATTCATATCTGTACCAATTTCAATCAGGAGAGACCCTCTTGTCATGTGTTCGTTATACTTTCTGGCGCAGAAATTCAGTGGCCTGGCAAGAGAAGGATAGGAATCGGATATTTCCTTCTGAATACGCATGGCAAACCGCAGATTGTATTCCCAGTCCGGGAATCCAAGGGTACCGTCGTCATCACAGCCGGAAATAATCATAATCTGGGCTGCTTTTTTTCCATCCACTACAGCTGTAGGTTTGAGTTTCGTTTCTGCTCCCAAGGCGTCCCGGTGAATATCCAAGGTCACTTGAATGGTGGGATATTTTTCTAAATTTTTGGCAATGGTTTCATAGGAACGGTTATAGGAACCATTGTAGCTGGGATAATCATGGCATGTGGTGTCATGTATAACCCCATATCCGGCCGCTTCCAGTTCTTTCGTAATTTCTTCTCCTATGGCAACCATATTTTGGGTTTCATCCTGTGTGCGGCTAACTCCCTGATACGCTTCCGTGGTATGCGTATGATAAATAAGAATTTCCGGCTGCCCGTTTTTCAGAGGCTTAACGGAAGGCTGTTCCCCCAATACCTTTTCAATATCGATATCGTGATACTCATTTCGGTTTTGCACCCATATATTTTCAAATTGCACACCGGTATTGGCGATGGTCAATTCCTGAATAGATCCCGTTATAGAGGCTTCCACTGCGCCGTCTGGCAAATTGGTCTCATTACCGGCAGGCGCCGAAGACTCTGAAGACTCTTCAGAAGATTTGCTGGAAGTATTTTGTTCCTGTGAGGAGGTTTCCTCCTTTTCTGTGGACACAACAGAAGATGTCTCTTTAGAAGGTAAGGAAGAAGAGGATTCGCTTTCCGGCTTGGAAACTTCCCCGCTTAAAATTCCAACAGCCCCATCTGGAAGCGCAAAACCCGCCGCTGCCATAATAGCGCCTTCTTCAGCGCCGGAAACACGCTCCGCCACACAGAAAACCCCTGCGCCTCCAAACAGAACGCATAAAACGGCAGCGCAAAGAGCCTGTTTCTTTTTCCCCCATTCTATAGGATAACGCCCTTTCGGCCGAAAAATTTTTCTCATTCCGTCTTCACTCCGCCTTTTTAAATTGGGAATATACCGTTCCTGAGTCATACAAAAAAGCATAAATCAGCTCTTTCCTATCCACTAAGAAACGGTTCAACCCCCTTTTGACCATCTTTATGCATATCCGGGGGAAAATATCCTTTGTTCTGCAATTTTTCTTCCGGCAGATATTTTCTATTTTTCTACAAGCAGGGAAAAATCTTCCCGGCTCAGGGTAGGATTCAAAGCGCGGTTTATGGCCATAGCCAAAAGCCGCGCTCCTCTTCGAACTACCAGGTCAATTTCTCGGGGAGTCACCACCATGGGTTCTCCTCTGGGAGAGACCTCCTGCTCCGCATCCCTGCCCAGAAGCTCAAAAGCCAGGAGAGAAGCGTCCACCACGGTGGGAATTCCAAGGGAGATAACAGGAATTCCCAAGGAGTTTCTGTTCAGCTCCGGTCTGCGGTTGCCTACACCATGGCCGGGAGAAAGCCCTGCTGTGGAAAGCTGCACCGTGCATCCCAACCTTTTCAGGCTTTTTGCCGCCAGAGCATCCACCGCTATAACAGCCGAGGGCTTTAAGGAAGCGGATAAGGCCTGAGCCGCCTCCCCCGTTTCAATACCTGTGCATCCTAAAACGCCGGGGGAAATTACAGAAACGGAGCGCAGCCCCGAAAGCCCGGCTACACGCGCCCATTCTCCTTTTATATGCCTTGTAGGAAAAATCTGTTCCGCCATCAGAGGGCCTAAGGCGTCCGGCGTAACATCCCGGTTTCCCACCCCTACAATCAGCACGCCGCCTTCTGCCGGGAGAAGTTTTTTAAGTTCCCTGGCGGTCAGCTCTTCCAACTCGGCTGTACCCGGCGTATCGGACAAAGCCGGCGCTTCTATGGTAATATAGGATTCTCCCTGATGGATCAGACGTGTAACCGTGCAGTCCCCTTCTTTTTGGACGGTATGCGTCCTTTCATCGGTGTATTCCAAAGCCAGGTCTGTTCTTCCAAACATTTTTTCTTTCTTCCTTTCTTCTGATTTTTGTGCTATCCTCCATTTAGAAAATTCCTATGCCTTGTCTTTTAGCTTCACCTTTGTGTTTAAGAGAAGGCATGTGCATTTGTATTCTAATTTTTTCGGGGAAAAGACTTGCTTTTTCCATGGGTTAATGATACAATAGAATCCGCGTGACAATACCTTGAAGGAGGTGTAAGTATGCCGAATATTAAGTCTGCTAAAAAGCGTGTTAAGGTGACTGCCGCTAAGAGCGAATATAACAAAGCGATCAAATCTGATCTTAAGACTGCTCTTAAGAAAGCTGACGTTGCCGTTGTGAAAAACGACGCTCAGAAGGCTGAAGCCGTTCGTGTGACCATCAAGAAGATTGACCAGGCCGCCGCAAAGGGTATTCTCCATAAAAATGCTGCTGCCAGGAAGAAGTCTCAGCTGGTTCGTAAGCTGAATGCCTCTAACGCCTGATGTGCGTTTAAAAAGCAGAGCCGTGGGCTCTGCTTTTTTTATTTCCGCAGGGTGCTGTCCTGCCTGTTTTTTTCTAATGGATTTTGGTGGGTGGGATTTGAGTTTCTGTTTTATTTCCTAAGTGTAAATTCTTTTGCTCCTGCCATTCTCGCTGTTGACTTTTCACAGAATATTGGATATTATGAAAGCAGGAATTATCGCCGCCTGGAAAATCTGAAAAAGAGGCGGCGTTGTGGAATTGAAACGGAGGTGCCTTCTTTGAAAAAGACAAACGGATTCGCCATATTTGTAGCTATCCTTTCCGCATTGGCTGCTATCGCAGGTGCGGCAGTTGCAATTGCATTTTACTTCGAGAAAAAGAAGAAGGATGAAGAGGAATTGGAGCATTATCTGGATTGCTCGATCCAGTAAGGCTGGGATACTAACTTATCTATCCCTGTTTTCCAATATTGAAACAAGACAAAATCCTTTTTCCGGATTTCGCAAAAGGCGGGATATTCCCGCCTTTTTTGTTTTTTATTTATGCTTTTATTTTGTCTTTCCTCTATTGTCCAAGCCGATAGTTTCAAAACGCCTTTTTAAAAGGGAAACCGTTTTCCATCTCCTCCCCACTGCCCTTCGAAAAAAGTCTCAGCTTTTATCTTTTGGTTTTGAAAACACAGCCGCTAAAAGGCCGAATAATACAGCCGCTGCAATTCCCGGAGAAGCGGCTTGAAGTCCGCCGCCTAAAGCCCCTAAAAACCCCATCCCGGCCACGGCTTCTTTTGTTCCTGTTGCCATCAGATAGCCGAAACCGGTCAGAGGTACTGTGGCTCCTGCTCCTGCAAATTCCGCAATAGGTTCATAAAGCCCCAAAGCGGAAAGCACTACGCCTGTCACCACAAATAAAACAAGGATCCGTGCCGGCGTCAGTTTTGTAAAATCAATCAGAACCTGCCCCAAAACACAGATTGCGCCTCCAACAATAAAGGCCCACACATATTCCATGGTGATATTCCTCCTTTCCCATTCTGCGGGCGGTAGTTTCCTCCCAGGTTGAGAGAGCGCTTCGCCCCATGAGGGAACCCCATATGCCGTGATTTTGAAAGATACTGCTATTCTTTCCCGGAAAAAGCTTCCTATACGCAGACAGTCCGTTCATTTTATAGAAGGAGTCCTATGGGAGTTTTCAATGGAGCTGAAATTCTGGATACAAATTTTTTATTCACATGGCTTTGGCAGTATGGAAAAGCCTTTCCCGAAACTCCGTTATCCAGATATTTGTGTATATTAAAAGAGGGAAGCGGCAGCTTCCCTCTTTTTCCGATATTATGGAATTTTTATTCTTTCTTCTTTCCGGCTTTTCCATTCCTGCTGGGAGATCCGGCCGCTTTTTTAGAAGAAGCGTTTTCCGTTTTCGGAAGAGCTTTTTCCAAAAGCTCCAATGTTTCCTGCAGAGTATCCAAAGGCGTGCCGGAAAGCTTCACGCTGATATACGGTTTCGCGCCCGCATTCACCATGACCCGCCGTTTTAAATTGGAAACCAGCACGGCCACCTGTTTCATATCAAAGGAATCCTTATAGAGCAGGATAGAATCCCCTTTCTGCTTTACTTCGTAAACGCCTAGAGCGGACGCTCTGTTGCGCAGCAAAGCTACCTCGATCAGGCCGTTGACACTTTCCGGGGGTTCTCCGAAACGGTCGATCAATTCGTCCGTCACATCCAGGGAATCCTCGTTGCTCCGGATATCCGCTATCCGACGATACATCTCCAGCCGCTGGCGCAGATCGGAGATATACTTTTCCGGAATATGGGCCTCCAGCTGCACATCGATAAGGCAGTCCCTTTCCTCGGCGGGGGGAAGCCCGTCTTTTTCCCGAACAATAGCCTCGTTCAAAAGCTTCAGATACAGATCATACCCTACAGCCTCCATATGGCCGTGCTGTTCGCCCCCTAAAATATTGCCGGCTCCCCGCAGTTCCAGATCCCTCATGGCTATTTTAAAGCCCGAACCGAATTCCGTAAATTCCCGGATGGCAGCCAGCCGTTTCTGGGCTATATCCGAAAGCACCTTGTTCCGGGTAAAGGTCAAATAGGCATAAGCGCGGCGGTTGGAACGTCCGACCCGCCCGCGGATCTGGTGAAGCTGGGAAAGCCCCATTCGGTCCGCATTATCGATAATCAGGGTGTTGGCGTTGGGAACGTCCACACCCGTCTCAATAATCGTAGTGCAAACAAGCACATCGATCTCATAATCGATCAGCTTCCGCCATACTTCCGAAAGCTCATGCTCGCTCATTTTCCCGTGGCCGAATCCCACCCGGGATTCCGGAATGGCCGCCTGGATTCTGGCCGCAAGCCTTTCAATGGAAGCTACATCGTTATGGAGCCAGTAAACCTGGCCTCCTCTTCGCAGCTCTCTTCGGATAGCCTCATACAAAATACCGTCGTCGTGCTCCAATACATAGGTCTGCACAGGATGCCTGTCCTGAGGAGCTTCCTCCAAAACGCTCATATCCCGAATACCGGAAAGAGCCATATTCAGCGTTCTTGGAATAGGGGTTGCGGAAAGGGTAAGCACATCCACATTTTTGCAGAGATCCTTCAGCCGCTCCTTCTGGGCAACACCGAACCGCTGTTCCTCGTCAATGACCACCAGCCCCAGATCCCGGAACTGCACATCCTTGCTCACCAGCCGGTGCGTGCCTACCACAACATCCACTTCCCCCCGCCGCAGCTGCCTGAGAATCTCCTCCTGCTGCTTGGGAGTGCGGAACCGGGAAAGAAGCTCCACCTTAACGGGGAACCCTTCCATCCTGCGAAGAATCGTCTGAAAATGCTGCCAGGCCAAAATCGTGGTAGGAACCAAAATAGCGCACTGCTTTCCATCGGCGATACACTTGAAAGCCGCCCGTAAAGCCACTTCCGTTTTGCCGAATCCCACATCTCCGCAAAGGAGACGGTCCATAGGCGCCTCCCGCTCCATATCCGATTTGATCTCGTCGATGCAGCGGAGCTGGTCCTCCGTTTCCTCGTATTCAAAATGGGCTTCAAAATCGTGCTGCCACTCCGTATCTTCGCCGAAAGCATGGCCTTTCGCCTGCATCCGGGCGGCATACAGGGCGATCAGCTCCTTGGCCATGTCCCGGACAGCTTTCCGCACTCTTGTCTTGGCCTTCTGCCACTCCGTGCCTCCCAGGCGGTTAAGCTTTACGGTGCTGTCCTCCCTGGGGCCAATATACTTGCTTACCAGGTCCAGCTGGGTAACAGGAACATATAACGTATCGTTTTTAGCATAGCGCACCTTGATATAGTCTTTTACCACACCGTGAAGATCCAGCTTATGGATCCCTTCAAACACGCCGATACCGTGGGAGGAATGCACCACGTAATCCCCGGGGGAAAGCTCCGCCAGGCTGGTGATCTCCTGGCCGTTTTTGGGCCTTCTGCGTTTTTTCGCCGGAGCGGAAACCATTCTCCCGTGGGAAATTACCCCGAAAAAGGCGCCGGGGAACTCCATACCCGCGGATAAAGCGCCGGGCAAAACCGCAATCGTTCCTCTCTGCACCGTCTCCGGATCCTCCAGGTAAGCCGCCGGAAACCCTTTTGCAGCAAGATCCGCAGCCGTGGTTTTCGCCGCCTTTTCCCCTCCTGCAAGGACAATACAGGCCCATTTAGTATGCAGCATGTTCTGCAGATCCTCTTCCAGAAGCTGCATACTGCCACCCCAGGGAGAAAGCTGACGAGCGGTGAAAGCCGCCGTCTCCCGGATGGGGGTCTCCGATGTTCCCCGGGCGAATGTATCTAAATATACCCCTTTTTTCTCTGCGTGGGAAAGCAGGTCGTTCCAATCCCCGCTGAACTCTGTCAGCCCCCGGCAAAGGACGCCTTCCTCCAGAAGATCTTTTACGTCCTCTCCCCATTGCCAGAGAGTGCTCCGCATCCGTTCCCTGCAGCGGGCAGCTTCGCTGATAAAAAGAAAGCTATCCTCCCCTGCATAATCCAGAAGGGTGGAGACTCCTTCTTCATAGAGCAGGGAAATAAACTTATCCGCGCTTCCCAGATGAAGGCCGTTACGCAGTTTATCCGCTTCTCCCTGGAGAATGCTTCTGGCCTTACCCGCATTTTTCCCCCGGAGAGAAGCCGCCATATTCTCTATTTTCCCAGCCAAAATTTCCGGCTCTGCCACAAGCGCTTCCGCGGAAGGGCCGATTACAAGGCGCTCTGCATCATCTGTACGCCTTTGGGTTTCCGGATCAAAATACGAAAGGGTGTCGATTTCATCCCCCCAGAATTCCACACGGACCGGCCCTGCTGCCTCCGGCGCAAAAATATCCAGAATACCGCCTCTTAAAGAAAACTGGCCCGGCCCTTCCACTTGCACGGTGCGCTCATAGCCGCAGTTGGTCAAAGTTTCTACCACCTGGCCTGGAGTTATTTCCGCCCCGGCAGAAATCTCCAAGGTACGCCTCCGAAGTTCCTCCGGAGGGATGGTATATTGAAGGGCGGCATCCGGGCAGACCGTTACGGCGCCCCATTCTCCCGAAAGCATCCGGGAAAGAACCTGCAGCCGCTGGTGCTCGTATTCGTGGGAAGCGCCTTCCGTATCCCGCAGGTTAAAATCTCTGGAAGGAAAGAACAGGGTAGGCAGCCCCATGGCCGTCAGATCTTCCGAAAGACGGACGGCTTCGCTTTCATCGGGCGCTACCACCACCGCGTGTTTTTTCTGCCTGAGGCATAACGCCGCAATCACCGCAGCCTTATGAATCACCGAAAGCCCGGATACTTCTGCAGGGAAGCTTCCTTTAGAAAGAGCTTTTTCCAGCGTCTGAAATTCCGGGACTTTCCCCATCATCGTCTGTAAAAATTTCATCTGTTTCCTCCACGGATCTCCATCCGTCCCATAGCATACCCAATTTTAGATCTTTCTGCCTGTATTCCCACCTGTAAGCTCTGCAGGTTTTCTTTATCCTTTTCCGTTAAAGAGGTTCATGGCTTCCTGTATTTTTCCGTTTACCATAAGCTCCACGGCGGCAGCGGCATCCTGAGCCGCCTCCTTCATACGCTTTAAGTCCTCCTCTGAGAACTTTCCCAGCACCCAGTCCGCCAGATCCCATTCCGGGGGCTTATGCCCAACTCCCAATTTAACCCTTGGGAAGGTATCTTTCCCTGAGAGATATATGATGTTCTTTACTCCATTATGTCCCCCAGCGCTCCCTTTCGCACGAATCCGAATTTTCCCCGGCAAAAGGGATATATCGTCAAACAGCAGAATAGTTTTTTCCGCAGGAATATGGTAAAAATTCATAGCTTCCCGCAGGCTCTCCCCGGAAAGATTCATAAAAGTGGAGGGCTTTAAAAGGAGCACGGATTTTCCACCCACAACGGCCCTGCCCGTCAGGCCCTTGAATTTCAGCCTGTCCACAGAGGCGCCTG
Source organism: uncultured Clostridia bacterium (assembly GCA_944380875.1). Classification (GTDB taxonomy): domain Bacteria; phylum Bacillota; class Clostridia; order Oscillospirales; family Acutalibacteraceae; genus UMGS1264. The sequence continues at coordinate 3,374 of CALWJA010000027.1, read as the reverse complement.
CCTTTTCCGCTACCGCATCTAAAGCCATAAATCCCGCATTATGGCGGCTCCCTTCATATTTTGAGCCCGGATTCCCCAAGCCGGCAATGATATATTCCACCGGTCCGCTGGTCTGCTGAGAGCCGGTATTTCCCGCAGCTTTCACCTTGTCAAAAATATTTTTCCACATGTCCTGTTCCTCCTGTGTAAAACTCCGGGCGCATTCGTTTCCGCCCTTACCTGTGTTCTGCGTTCCAACGCACCGTGCAATATATACTTAAAAGTGACTCTTTTCCCGTTGCCTCCGCTGCTTCACCGCCCACCTTACACTGTATCACCGAAAAATAGGCAGACAAGACGAAAGGCCGTCCGAAACAAATCGGACGGCAATTGACGGCAATCTTTCAAATCGATACTCAGGATAGCAGAATTTTACCAAAAAAGCAAGAGATTTCCGTCGTATTTCCATCCTCTTCGCATTTACTTTCCCTTCATCTTCTGTTATACTGCATATGTGGCATATAGCTATAAAAATACCTATGTGGCGTGTTCCGCATGCTATCTGCATTTATCTGCATACATTTTTATAAAACCAAAACCGCCGACATCCTTGATTTCTATCCGGAAAGGAGCGTGTTGCCTTGCCCATGCTGAAGGCGGAACACATCTCTTTTTCCTACACCGGCAGAGGTTCCCAGGAAGCTCTCAGAGATCTTTCCCTGCAGATTGAACCGGGAGAATGCCTGGCCATTGTGGGAAGAAACGGTTCCGGAAAATCCACTCTTTTGTCTCTTTTGGCAGGCTCCCTGAAACCGGGAACAGGCTCCATTGAATGTGCAGGAAAGCTGGGTTATGTACCCCAGGGAAACGCGCTTTTGGAGGATCTTTCCGTTTGGGAAAACGTTGTTTTTTTTGCGGCGCTGGGAGGCATTTCCAAAAAAGATATCCCCGATCCCCTGCCTTTGGGTATTTCTTCTTTCCGAAGAAAAAAGATCAGGGCCCTTTCCGGTGGTATGCAGAAACGGGTCAGCATTGCCTGCGCTCTTGTGGCTAAACCCCAAATTCTTCTTCTGGATGAGCCCTGCGCCGCTTTGGATATATTTTGGAAAATGAAAGCATTGGAACTGTTTTGGGAAGCCAAGCGTGCAGGGGTCGCTATCCTCTATGTAGGGCATGATTTCAGTGAAATCCTGCGCCTTTCCGACGGCATTCTCTTTCTCGACCATGGCAGGCAGCTATTCCAGCGTCCCCTATCCCAGCTTCCTTCTTCCCCTATAGAATTGGAGGAACTGGTTCGCAGCCTTCTTCCAGAGGAAGCATCCTTCTGATATGCCTTTAATGATGAACCATAAAAGCATCATAATTATATAAGCCAGTATCGGCAGCCGTCTGCATACGGCGCCAAATTTTAGAAAAGAAAAGAGGTTATTATCCATGCCGGATTTAAACGAGTATCCGCAGTATCAGCCTCCCCAGCAGGGAAACGGGTATCCTTATGGGAATCAGGGGCAAACAGGCCAGATGCCCCAACAACCCTCTCAGCAGGGAAATGGATATCCCTATGGATACCAGGGCCAAACAAGTCAGGTACCCCAGCAGCCCTCTCAGCAGGGAAATGGATATCCTTATGGATATCAGGGGCAAACAGGCCAGGTTTCCCAGCAGCCCTCTCAGCAGGGAAACGGGTATCCTTATGGATACCCGGGTCAGACAGGGCAAGTGCCTCAGCAGCCCTCTTATCCCCAGGGAAATGGAGCGGCTCCTTCCGGTTTTCCCGGCTATACATATGAGGCTCCCAGCCAGCAGAACACACAGCCCTCTTATGGAGCTCCCACTCCTGCCCCTCAGAAGAAACGTCATTTGTGGAAAATCCTGGTGCCTGTCTGTTCTGTTGTTGTGGTCCTTGTTGTGTTGGCTGCCGTTTTTATTCCGAAACTGTTAACAACCTCTTCCCCACAGGAACGGCTGCTGCAATCCTTCCCCAATACGGTTTCGGCTCTCTTTGATAATCCTAACAGCCCTACGTCCGCTTTTTCTTCCATAGGAAAAGCTCTGCAGAAAGGAAAGATTTCCTTTGACCTGCAGATGGAAGAAAACCAGATGACATATACGCCTGCCGTGGGCATCGGCGGATCTCTTACATCGGACGCTTCCCAAAAAGCCGGTCTTTTGGATCTGCATGTATCCTACGCAGGGGAAGATTTGCTTGGGGCTTCCCTCTATTATGGCCCGGATCAGATCTCCCTTTCTCTGCCCGCCGCTTTCGGCGATACGGCCTATGGCTTCAGCCCTCAGGATATCAAGGGACAGATGGAAAACAGCCCTTGGATGCAGGCGCAGGGATTGAATCCTGACGATGCAGGAGAGATTGACGAGCTTCAAAAGATACTGGATGTGCTGTTCGCCAAAAGTTCCACAGAGGATTCCAATACTCTTCAGGAACTTCAGGATGAACTTTACACCGTATTCATGGAAGACTTCTCCAAAATAGAGCCTGAAGAGGAAAACACCTCCGTTACTGTATGCGGTCAGGATGTGAATGCCACTCTGATGACGTATACTTTCGAAGAAGATCAGGTTATTGATCTTTTCACCCATATGCTGGAAGCGCTTGCAGACAGCGATAATCTGGATTCTCTTTTCTCCATGGGAGGCCTTGGGGAAATACTAGAAGGCAACGCTCCCGAATCCTTTGACAGTTCTCTGGATGAATTCCGGGATTCCCTGCGGCAGGCTGCCGATAGCTTTGCGGATTCCTACTCCGGAGAATTGACCGCTCAATTTGCCATCAACAGCCAGAACCAGCTTATTCTCATGGATATCACCATGAAGCCCGGCGAGGAAGACGGAGACATTTCCTCCGTAAACCTGAGAGGGGAATTCGGCCCTGATTTTTCCGGGGAAAGCGGATTTATGGTGGAAATTCTTATAGAAGACTCCTATGGGGATACCTCTTCAATGCGTCTGGAATCCCAGGATACCCTGGACGGAACCCAGTATAAAAATGAAACTTCCTTGATAGTGGAACAGTATGGTTCCACTACACAGCTGGATTTCACCACGGAATGGGATAAATCTTCCGGCAATTTCAGCTTTGCCATGACCATTCCTACCATGGAAGCGGACTTTGATTCCCTCACCGCTTACGGCACTTTGACAGGCGACGATGCTTCCTGCAGCCTGGATCTGGAGAATGTTTCTCTTTCTTCCGGTGGACAAAATATATTCACCTTCTCTCTGGCTCTTTCCAGTGATACCACTGCCAATCTGGAGAAACCTTCCATGAAAAACATCTTTGAACTTTCCGAAGATGAGCTCATGGATCTTGGATCCGATTTGCAGAATGCCTTTTCCGGTCTGATGGGAAGTTCCAGCAGTTCCTCCAGTTCCTTCTA
>CALWJA010000026.1 GCA_944380875.1 uncultured Clostridia bacterium | reverse complement strand
TTTCTTTTTTTCATGCCGATAGCTGTCAATACGCCAATTTCATATTTCCGATCCCGGATTGTAAAAATATTAAGCACAATTAAAATGATGACCCCTATGGCTAAAACCACTATTAAAAAGTATAAAGCAAATTTGCTCAAATTTTCCAGCGGGATCAAACTGTTCTCATAATTTTGCAAATCGCTGGACGAGATGCTGTAGGCATCATCCAATCCCAACGCGCGAGCCTCTTCTTCAAACTTCTCATATGCTTCTGCACTGGCAAAAGAATACACGCCGCTGAGCTGTGTCCGAATAGCTGTGCTGGTTTCCATACCGGTTTCTTCATCCACTGCGGTTTCCGCATTCTCGGCAGAAGTATCCGCAGCTTTTTTTAGAGCCGCATAGCTGGTATAAATCTCATTGGCAGGATCTCCCGCGGCAGAGAAGCCGCCCATCCTCCCGCCTTCAAGCGTGGACGATTCCGAATTGCTGTAAATTCCTGTTATGGTAAATGTTACTATTTCTTCTTCATCGTTGGGGTTCATCAGTTCAATTGTATCGCCTACCGAAAGAGAATTCAGTGTAGCCAATTCATCGCTCACAAGACATTGGAGCTCCTCTGTGTCCTCGTCAAAAACAGTTCCTTCCGTTACAGTTGAAGTTCCTGAAACAAAGTCCTCCATAGCATTGAGGGAGCTATACCCTATAACAGTAAAGTCCCCTTGTGAGCCCATTCCAGGCATCCCTCCCGGTCCGCCTCCTTGCTCTTTGCCGCTCGGCATATCGCCCTCGCGGTCGGGAATATCCTTTTCCTCTGTACTCTCGCTGTCATCATCGGAAAAAGACACAGATGTATCAACCGGGGTTAAAGTATCTTCATCCGCCGAATTCAGGGATGCCGACAGACTATATGTGAAATCTTTTACACATTCTGCCTGTGCATACGTTTCCATTTCTTCCAAAGTCAGAGAATCCGCTCCCTGGAGCGCTCCCAGCATTGCAGACATATCCGGTTTTTCGCCGGAACCAGGTTCCGCATTTTCCATAAGCTGCATACGATCCAGAGAAATCTGCGCCGTTACTTCCAGCCCAGAAAGAGTTTCCTCCCGAGCGGTTTCTGCCGCCTTCCGAATGGAAAGTGCCAGACAGGACGACACAGCGATCACCAAAACGATGACCCCAATCAAGATATTTCTGCCCTTTGCCCGTCCAATACTTCTTAACGCATTTTTGAGTATATACATGGTCAGCCTCCTCGTGATGTTTTAGCAGGTTAAAGTATAAAACGGCTTTGTGGGCATCCGGTGAAAGCTTCGTGATAAAATGTGAACGGAAACTGAAAAATACAGGAATCCCTGTTTTCCGCAAACCATTCATCGCACAAAATATAAGAAAAAATGCAGTTTACAATTGTGTATATTTTCTAAATACAATTGCTGATTTTTGGAATATTTCCCAACAAACCTTGACACTTTCTGTAGCTAAGCTTTATAATTAATCGATTAAGATTTTATTTAACAACTTTTTATACTAAGTATGTATGCTTTAGATTTTAAATTTTCCGAATTTTCATAGTATTATGGAAATGAAACGGAGACAGGAGGCCTTTTTATGATGCGAATTGGTCTGGACGTTGGCTCCACCACAATTAAATGCGTCGTGCTGGATGATACAGACACGATTGTATATCAGTCTTATGAACGGCATTTTTCCCAAATTACGCAGAAAATGACAGAACTTCTCTCCAAAATCGAAAAAGATGTTCTTCAGGGGGAAAAAGCTCAACTTACCGTCTCCGGTTCAGCAGGTATGGGAATTGCTCAGACCTGCAAGCTGCCCTTTGTTCAGGAAGTATACGCTACACGTATCGCTACTTCCAAACTTGCTCCGGATACAGATGTCATCATCGAGCTCGGCGGCGAGGATGCAAAAATCCTATTCCTTTCCGGCGGGCTCGAGGTACGTATGAATGGCTCCTGCGCCGGCGGAACGGGAGCTTTCATCGATCAGATGGCCACCCTCCTGCATCTCTCTCTGGAGGAAATGAACGAAGAAGCAGAACACTATGAAAAAATCTACACCATCGCTTCCCGCTGCGGTGTTTTCGCAAAATCGGACATTCAGCCTTTATTAAACCAGGGAGCCCGGAAAAGCGATATCTCTGCCAGTATCTTTGCTGCTGTTGCAAACCAGACGATTGCAGGATTGGCCCAAGGCAGGCCAATCACAGGTAAGGTTCTGTATCTTGGCGGTCCTCTTACTTTCCTCTCCCGTCTGCGTTTTGCTTTTGATACCGCTCTTAAAGAAACAGGTGTGTGCCCTGAAAACTCCCTGTATTATGTGGCGCTTGGATCCGCATACTGCAGCGAAAATTCGGAAGATGCCATCGATCTGCAGGAAGCACTTCAAAACATCGCAAATTATGGGAACACAGCGGCTTTTCTGTTTATTCCTCCTCTTTTCGAGAATCAGGAGGAATACGACGCATTCCGCAAACGGCATGATTCCTGCAAAGCTCCCAGAGGGGATATTTCTACATACGAAGGAGATGTGTTCCTCGGTATTGATGCCGGCTCCACTACGGTTAAAGCCGTTGTCCTTGGCCGCGACGGGGAACTTCTGGATTCCATCTATAAAAGCAATTCCGGGAACCCGGTACCAATCGTATTGGAATACCTGCTCCACATTCTGCGCAGTTATCCTAAGCTGCACATTGCTTCCTCCGCTGTTACGGGTTACGGAGAAGAGCTCCTGAAAAATGCTTTTGGTGTGGATTTCGGTATTGTAGAAACCGTAGCCCACTTTACCGCGGCCAAAACCTTTCTGCCGGATGTAGATTTTGTTATCGATATCGGCGGTCAGGATATGAAATGCTTTAAAATCCGCAACGGCGCGGTGGATAATATTTTCCTCAACGAAGCTTGTTCTTCGGGCTGCGGTTCTTTCCTGCAGACTTTTGCCAATACCCTGGGATATGATATTGCCGAATTTGCAAAACTGGGCCTTTTTGCCAAGCGCCCTGTGGATTTGGGCAGCCGCTGCACGGTGTTTATGAATTCCTCTGTAAAGCAGGCGCAAAAGGACGGCGCTACCACAGAGGATATTTCCGCCGGGCTTTCCGTCAGTGTTGTGAAAAACGCCATATATAAGGTAATACGCGCATCGAGCCCGGAAGAATTGGGCAAAAATATTGTTGTACAGGGCGGAACCTTCCTGAACGACGCTGTGCTGCGCGTGTTTGAAAAGGAAATGGGCGTTCCTGTTGTTCGTCCGGATATTTCCGGACTGATGGGGGCTTACGGCGCCGCTGTCTATGCAAAGCGCCGCCGCCCGGCTCAGACTTCTCTGATTTCTCTGGATGAGCTGGAACATTTTTCCCATCAAGTAAAGGTTACTTCCTGCGGGCTGTGCAATAACCATTGCCGTTTGACAGTCAATATTTTCGGAGGGAACCGCCGCTTTATCGGCGGAAACCGCTGCGAAAAACCCGTTACGAAGCGTTCCGGCGGAAAGAATGACGAGCTCAATATGTATGCTTATAAGCTGCAGGAGCTCTTATCCTATAAACCCGTGCCGGGTCCCAGAGGAAAAATCGGTCTTCCTATGGGGCTTAATCTCTATGAACTTCTGCCCTTCTGGCACACCTTCTTTACGAAACTGGGCTTTGAAGTGGTAACATCTCCCCTATCCAACCGGGAACTCTATATAAAAGGGCAGAGCACCATCCCCAGCGATACCGTTTGCTTTCCCGCCAAATTGATGCATGGCCATGTGCTTACCCTTTTGGAACAGGGGGTGGATAGAATCTTTTACCCCTGCATGTCCTATAATTTCGATGAGCATTTGGGAGATAATCATTATAACTGCCCTGTGGTCGCATATTATCCGGAAGTAATTGCAGCCAATACAGCCGCTTTGAAAGATAAGGATTTTATCCACGACTACGTGGGGATACACAGAAAGAAGGATTTTCCGAAGAAAATCCTCGGAATTCTAAATCAGCATATGAAGGAATCCCCTCTTACCTTAGAGGAGGTTTCCCAAGCGGCAAACGCCGCTTACGCGGAATATGACAGCTATCTGGAACGAATTCGGCAAAAGGGCGAAGAAATGATTGAAGCCGCCAGAAAAGACGGCAAACAGATCATTGTGCTCAGCGGCAGACCGTATCATCTGGATCCAGAGATCAATCATGGTATTGATAAGCTTATAACCAGCCTGGGCGCCGCTGTCATATCGGAAGATGTGCTCAGCAATCGGATGAAACGCTTCCGCACCCATGTTCTGAATCAATGGACCTATCACGCCCGTCTGTATGCGGCCGCTAAATATATCGGGGATCAGCCGGATATGAACCTGGTGCAGCTGGTTTCCTTTGGCTGCGGCGTAGATGCTATCACTACCGATGAAGTACGCAGTATCCTGGAAGAAAACGGAAAAATTTATACCCAGATCAAGATCGATGAAATCACCAATCTTGGCGCAGTGAAAATCCGGTTGCGCAGCCTGTTTGCAGCTCTGGAGCAATAAGGAGGAAGAAATTATATGGCTGAATTGAAATTTGATAAAAACGGCCGTCTTCTTTTCACCAAAGAAATGAAGAAGGAATATACTATTCTTTGCCCCATGATGCTGCCGATCCACTTTGAGCTGTTTGTCAACGTGTTTCGCAATTGTGGGTATACAGTAGAGCTGCTTACAAATGACGGCCCTAATATTGTGCAGGAAGGTCTGAAATATGTCCATAACGATACCTGCTACCCTGCCCTGCTGGTGATCGGCCAGTTTATGGACGCTCTGCACAGCGGAAAATATGACTTGGACCGCACTGCCCTTATTATCACCCAAACCGGAGGCGGCTGCCGCGCCAGCAATTATATCCATCTTCTGCGCAAAGCCCTTCATAAAGCCAACCTGGATCAAATCCCTGTTATATCCCTGAACCTTTCAGGGCTGGAGAGCAACCCCGGTTTCAGTCTGAGTCTCTCCATCATCCGCAAAATGGCTGCCGCCATGGTTTACGGCGATATGCTCACCCTGCTTCATAATCAAACAAAGCCATACGAAATAAATCCGGGGCAAAGTGAAAAGCTGGTGAACCGTTGGACAAAATCCCTTTCCGGCCAGTTTAATCATAATGACGGTATGAGCCTTAAAGAAGAGGAAAGCAACTTAAAGGCTATTGTCCGGGATTTTGCGCAGATCCCAGTAAAAAAGGTTCCTAAGATCCGTGTTGGAATTGTGGGAGAAATTTATGTAAAATACGCCGCTTTTGCCAACAATCATCTGGAAGATTTCCTGGCTGAACAGGGCTGCGAGGTCAATGTTCCCGGCCTAATGAATTTTCTTCTATTCAAAGTGGATAACCGCCTAGAAGACATCAAGCTGTATGGAGGCAGCAAGCTAAAATTCGCTGTAGTAAATAAGCTTTTCCAGTATCTCACAAAAATTCAGAATATGTTCTGCGAGGTTCTGCGCAGCGAAGGCGGTTTTGAAATTCCAGCCACCTATGCCCATATTAAGAAGCTTGTAAAGGGAGTTATCGGCTACGGCAACAAAATGGGAGAAGGATGGCTGCTCACCGCTGAAATGTTGGAACTGGCGGAAGCTGGTTACGAAAACATTGTATGCGCTCAGCCCTTTGGCTGCCTGCCTAACCATATTTGCGGAAAAGGGATGATCCATAAAATTAAAGCTGTGAATCCGGCGGCAAATATTGTGCCCATTGACTACGATCCCAGCGCAACAAAGGTTAATCAGGAAAATCGTATTAAACTGATGCTGGCCGTTGCAAGAGAAAATATGCAGCAGAAAGCTTGTAAAAAAGAACAAACTCCTATAGAATAAAATCAGCGCCATGTATACCGAACTTTTGTCATATCTTTAATTTTTTTGCTTTCTCTTTACGTTTTGTCTTAAGGATACAGAATCAAAAAAATTTACAGGAGGAGACGTTTCCATGGAGTACGATGAAATTTTGCATACCCTGCAAACCTATGGTCAGGAACATCTGCTGAAGTATTACGACTCTCTGCCGCAGAAAGACCAGGAATGCCTTTTAAAGCAGATTGCGGATATCGACTGGAGTATACTCAAACTGCTTCAATCGGGAAAAGCCGCAGAAGAAAAAGGAGTTCTAGAACCTTTGGGAGCATTGGAACTTCCCGAGATTCGAAAAAAAGAATCGGCATATAGAGAAATCGGAAAAAAAGCGATTCAAGAAGGAAAAATAGGGGCTGTCCTTTTAGCAGGCGGCCAGGGAACCCGGCTGGGGTTCAACGGCCCAAAGGGCACTGTAAATATCGGGCTTTCCAAGGAACTCTATATTTTCGAATGCCTCATTCATAATCTGATGGATGTTGTACGTGAGACAGGCAGCTGGGTTCATCTTTTTATTATGACCAGCCAAAAAAACAACGAAGAGACTGTCTCTTTCTTCCAAAAGCACAATTACTTCGGTTATGATGCTGAGCACATCCATTTTTTCATACAGGAAATGGCGCCTGCCGTTGGATATGACGGAAAGCTTCTTCTGGAAGAAAAAGGAAAGCTTGCCCTATCCCCCAATGGCAACGGTGGTTGGTTCTCTTCTATGGAAAAAGCCGGCCTTCTCCCCCTGCTGCATGAAAAAGGCATTGAATGGCTGAATATTTTTGCCGTGGATAATGTTTTGCAGCGAATCGCAGACCCTTGTTTTATCGGGGCTACCATTGATTCCGGATGTGCCTCAGGGGCCAAAGTTGTCCGAAAGGCGTCTCCTATGGAGCGGGTTGGCGTTCTATGCCTGGAAGACAAACGTCCTTCTATCGTGGAATATTATGAGATGACGGAAGATATGATCCACCTGAAAGATGAGAATGGGAATCTCCTGTATAACTTCGGTGTTATCCTGAATTACCTTTTCCGGGTTGATAAGCTGGAAGAAATCCTCCACACTACTTTGCCGCTGCACATGGCGGAAAAGAAAATCCCCTGTCTTGACGCAAATGGGGAACTGTATCGTCCGGAAACACCCAACGGCTATAAATTTGAGACTCTTGTTCTGGATATGGTTCGTCTCATGGACAGCTGCCTGCCTTTTGAGGTGGAAAGAAGCCATGAATTCGCACCTATCAAGAATAAAGAGGGCGTGGATTCCATTGAGACTGCACGGGAATTGCTGAAGCAGAACGGAGTTGTTCTTTAATTCTCATTGAATCCATAATCCACTGGGCAGACTGCATACTAACAAGATTTGAAACAAGCTATAAAGATAAAAAACAGAAGCACGCAGAACGCGTGCTTCTGTTTTTTTATCTTCCTTATTTTAGTTTTGTGTTCCTAAAACTTGTGTAATATACGTTTCCATCTGCTCTTCGCTTACTATACCGATCAGCATTGCCTCCAGTTTTCCCTCCGCGTTAATAAAGCAGGAAACAGGAATACTGCGGCCCACATACTGCATCATGGCATCTGCATCCGTATCATAAAAGACTGGAAACGTAAACCCTTTGGAATCTATTAAAGCCTTTGCTTCTTCTTTTGAATCGTTTCCGTATCCGCAAAGATTTACCATCATAAACTGGACAGAATCCCCGTATTTTTCATATGCATTCTGAAAATGGGGCATCTCTGTTTCACAAGGGCCGCACCAGCTGGCCCAGAAATTTACCACTACAGGTTTTCCTTCAAACTGGCTGAGCTTTACAGCGTTTCCTGCTTCATCATATACAGTAAAATCAGGAGCATCCTGATACTCTTTTTCCTGCTGGGAAGAGGCCGTGCCTCCCCCATACTGGCTGGAAAGCACCGCATACAAGGCGTAAGCACCTCCCAAAACCAATACAACTGCCAAAGAAATCAGGATCACCTTTACTTGTTTTTTCTTCATGTATGCTCCTCCTTTATGCCAAAGCGGCGGTTATCTTGGAAAATATACCTGTCATCATCAAGATACCAATTAAAATCAGGAAAATCCCGCAAACCATATTGATCACTCTATAGTGCTTTTTGATAAACGCAAAAGCACCCTTCAGCTGGTCAATCAGCACCGCGCAGAGGACGAAAGGAACTCCCAGCCCCAGAGAATAGGAAAGGAGAAGAAGCATTCCGGAAACCCAACCGGTCTGGCTAGCAGCCATCATCATGGCAGAGCCCAAAAAGGCTCCGGTGCAGGGGGACCAGCCCACCGCAAACACCGCACCGAACAAAGCGGAAGAGAAGACATTATTGGGTTTTATTTCCGTATTGAGCTTTACTGTCTTATTGAGGAACCCAATCCGTAAAATTCCTGTATAATGGATGCCGAAAAGGATTACAATGAGGCCTGTTACAATATTCACAGCTGTCTGATATCGAATCAGAAAAGCTCCAATACTTCCGGCAAACAATCCCAGGAGCATGAAAAGGATAGTAAAACCAGCTACGAATCCCAATGCATTTTCAATGGATTTTTTCGTTTTCTTTTCCGCCTGGTCTCCTGCAAAATACAGGATATACACAGGAAGCAGGGGTAGGACGCAGGGAGAAATAAAGGTGATAATCCCTTCTAAAAAGGTTATCAAATATTGCATATGAATCCGCCTTTCCTTGATACTATCCTTGCTTACTTTTAAAAAATACTGTTTGTGTTTTTTTTAAGTATAATTGTTCTTATTCTTTGTGTCTGTGATATGGTCACATAGAAAGATAAATACGGCTAATAAAATTTCCGCCACTGTGCTGCAGAAACAGGATTACAATACCTTTTCTGCATCTTTCGGCAAGTTTCTAACATGGCGAAAAAGCCCAAAACTGGCATCCGCTTCACGCTGATTATACAAGAAATGGAATTGCTCCGCCACACATTTAGCCGTTTCATCAAAGAAGCGGCACATCCGCTCTGCAGATTCCCACATAGCTTCTGTATTACCGCAGGAATACGTATCCAAATACCGGGCATATTCTTCCTCTGTGAGCCAACGATGCATATATTTACCAGCTTTTCCGATACTGCAGGAAAAATCCGTCTGCATTCCGATTTTCCAGGAAAGCAAAAGCAGAAGCTGATCCCGCAGAACCTGGTTCATAACCTGCTGGGCATAGGGGATCTCTTCCCTCCAAAGAGCCTTCTGCAAACTGTTAAGCCCCCACCAAAATTCATTGCAAACTTCTGAAAACTGAGTCTCGCTGGGTTTTTGCACCAAAAACGACTTGTCCGAACCTTCCAGCCTTATAGGAAGGATACCATCTTTATCCAAAAGTACCTTGCAGAGACTATCCTCTTGAAACTCCTGCAGGGCCCGCTTACGAGTCTGCACATGCAAATCCAACCGGTTACCATCCTCAAATTGCATGAGCCAACCATAACAGTTCGCCTTATCTGAGGGGAAGAAAGAGCTGTCTTCCGGATACTGCATATAAAGCCGCTTGCCGAAGCGGTCAATCCACTGGGGATCTTTCTGGAAAGATTCCGTTTCTTCCACTACATAGGCTATGTCGTAATCCTGAAAAATATCCCGGGGCGAATTGGGATTGCATCTGGAACCGCTCATATATACGGCTCGGATCCGTTCGTCTTCCCGTGCGGTTTTCAGGATAAGTTCCATCATTTCTTTTTCATTGCGCATATACTTTTGGCACCCCTAACCCAGCCGTAAACCAGCAAAATTATCCTCCGAAAGGAATTTCCTCTGTAAGAACCTCCATATCCGTGCTTTGCGGCCATTCCTTCACAAGCTCCATGCCGTCCTTTATAGCTTCTTCATAAAGAGTCAAAAAGCTTTCATCCCGATATATTTCGCTTTCCGGAGGCCATCGCCATTCTCCGTTTAATATGTTGGCGTAATCCGTCTCTTCTTTCTCACTTAAAGGACGGATATGGCAGGAAATAGAACGCTGCTTTTTCTTTTCAAATTTTTCTACAAGATTCTTTTTAAAACCTGTTCTGTCTGTAAGCAAACTGAAGATTGTCCGGCAGTCGTAAAATGCTTCCGTCATCCGGCTAAAGGAAACTGCCTTATGAAAGAGCGCCTGGAACAGGTATATATACAGCCCCGCCGCTGCTTTTATAACCTGCTCATTTTTGGGAACCGTCCTTTTCAAAGGGAACTCCAGCGGCAGCTGCGCTGTTTCATAGCGAAGCATGATAATATCCAACGCGGATTCAATTTGATTATGGAAAACATCTTCAGACTGGGATGGGTCTTCCTTTAAAAGCGTATAAGCGCCGTAACAAACAAAAGGATGACAGATCCGGTCCGCCGAATAATGACACAAAAAGCCCAAAATATAAGAGCGAAGAGGCTCACCGGTATGCTGCTTCTCATATTCTTTCATAGCGCTGAAAAGTCTGGAAGGAGCTATTTCGTGCAGCTTACTGCCGTATGCAGAAAGACTTTCTCCTTTCTGCCAGGGTAGGAAACGGCTGCAGAATAAAAAATCCGGCCCCTGTGCTCCCCAGAAAAAAGCGTCTTCCACTACCGCGAAGGAAGCATCCCTTTTCCGCATAGCCTCCAAAACCCGTTTGGCATGCAAATAATGTGTGATAGCTGCAGGCATACTCATATCCCCCATTCTCAATTTTCTAAAATCCTTCTAGGATTCCATAAGGCGTCCGCCCCAAAATTCTCCTATATAGGCAGGTTTTAAAAATCGCACCGCCGCATTTTCCCGCCTATCGTCGTACATTATACCAGATACAATACGAAGAATAAAGCTTTTAAAAAGCATTTCCAGAAATGGCTGTGAATATGGTTATCCACCGCCGGCAGCTGGTCAAAAACGGGAATCTAAAGGAAACGGAAATACTTTTCGCAGTCTAAAAAGGGAGGGGCGCCATATGGCGTCCCTCCCCTTTTTCCTTTCGGTCTCTATTATCTCTATATCATCCTATAAACTCCCGCATCCACAGAAAAGCCCGCATAAGCCTTTCTGTTACTTCAAAGCCATGCCCTCCGTTATTCCATTGGAACACGGCTCTGGATCCTGCAGCCATTCGCTCCGACAGTATAGCACAGGTCTTTTCTGTGCACGCCGGATTTTGTGCCATTATGCGAGAGCGAATCTTTCGTTCCGCACGCCCCAAAGAAAGATACACATAGGAAGGCTGGGGAGGAAAGGAAGCATTCTCCAAATAGGCGCACCAGCCGGGATACCAAAGGGATCCGGAACAGCTGGCGGCTCCCGCAAACTGCCCCGTCTTTAAAAACAGATACAAAGCGGCAAGACCGCCCAGGGAGTAACCTGCCACGATGCGCTTATCCCTCTCTATAGAAGCAGGATACATCCTGCATATATAAGGGAGATACTCCTGCAGCAAGAATTTGCCCGTTTCCGGGGCATGCCCCGAAAAGGCTTCCCCTCCTTTAGCCAGAGATTCGGCGGGCCAGGGAGAATAAGCACTATTCCAGTCTGCAGCTCCCAAACCTGCTAAGAGATAAGGAAAAGAGGCTTCCCGGCGGGGGTACATCCGTTCCCAAAGATGAACCAGAGAAGAAATATCTTCCCCTATTCCTTTGCCGCCGTTCAGAAACAAAACAGGGAAATCTTCTCTTTGCCCTTCAGGGATATAAACAGCCGTTTCCCAGCCCAAAAGAGAGGATATTTCGAGAGTTCCTTCCACAGGATCACCTCCCCAGCGTTCATTTTGCCAAAACTTTTTTGAGATACTGGCCGGTATACGATTCCTTTACCTGCGCGACTTCTTCGGGCGTTCCTTTGGCAACTACCATACCGCCGCCGTCTCCCCCTTCGGGGCCCAGATCGATCACATAATCGGCCGTTTTAATAAGATCCAGATTGTGCTCAATCACCACGACCGTATTCCCCGTATCCACCAATTTCTGCAATACCTCAATCAATTTATGCACATCGGCGATATGCAGACCCGTGGTGGGTTCATCCAGGATATAAATGGTTCTGCCTGTAGGTCTGCGGCTTAGCTCCGCGGCTAATTTCACCCGCTGGGCTTCTCCTCCGGAAAGGGTTGTGGCAGGCTGTCCGATCTTTATATAACCAAGCCCCACATCCTGCAGCGTTTGCAATTTCCGCGCAATTTTCGGCAGGCTACCGAAGAATTCCACTCCTTCTTCAACGGTCATTTCCAAAACGTCGTAAATACTCTTCCCTTTGTATTTCACTTCCAGAGTTTCCCTGTTATACCTTTTTCCCTTGCAAACGTCGCAGGGTACATACACATCCGGCAGAAAATGCATTTCTATCTTCAGAATACCGTCCCCCTGGCAGGCTTCGCAGCGCCCCCCCTTGATGTTGAAGGAAAAACGCCCAGAAGAAAACCCTCGCATTTTGGCATCCTGAGTGGAGGCGAAAAGTTCCCGGATATCTGTAAATACACCGGTATACGTGGCCGGATTGGAGCGGGGTGTCCTGCCTATGGGAGCCTGGTTGATCTCGATCACTTTATCCAGAGCGTCCAGCCCCTTCATTTGTTTAAAACTACCGGGACGGGTTTTCGCCCTGTTCAATTCCGCAGCCAGATACTTATAAAGAATCTCGTTTACAAGAGAAGACTTTCCGGAACCGGAAACGCCGGTAACACAAACGAATTCTCCCAAAGGAATATCTACCGTTATATTTTTTAAATTGTTTTGAGAGGCGCCCACAATCCGCAGTTTTTTCCCATTGCCCTTCCGTCGGGTTTCCGGGACCTCAACACGACGCTTGCCGCTGAGATACTGGCCGGTTATGCTTTTCTCGCATTTCAGCAATCCCTGCACATCGCCATTATAAATAACCGATCCGCCATGGATTCCCGCGCCAGGACCAATATCCAGGATGTGATCCGCCGCCAACATGGTTTCATCATCATGTTCCACTACAATTACGGTATTCCCCAAATCTCGCAGGTGTTTCAAAGTGGCCAAAAGTTTGTCGTTGTCCCTTTGATGCAGCCCTATGCTGGGTTCATCCAGTATATAAAGAACCCCCATTAGGGAAGAACCGATCTGTGTGGCCAGTCGGATCCGCTGGCTTTCCCCACCGGAAAGAGTACCGGAAGAGCGGGAAAGTGTGAGATAGGAAAGCCCTACGCTCTCCAGGAAACCGAGTCTGCTTTTGATCTCCTTAAGAATTGTCTCTGCTATCATGCGCTCTTTATCCGTCAAGGTGAGATTCTCTATAAAGCGCAGAGCCTGGGTAATGGAAAGATCACAGAAATCAGCAATATTCAGCCCTCCTACTGTTACGGAAAGGCTGATGGGAGAAAGCCTTTTCCCATGGCATACGTCGCAGGGAATAGCGCTCATATAGGATTCGATCTCTTCTTTAATCCAATTGCTCTGGGTCTCTTTGAAACGCCGCTCCAAATTGTTGATAATTCCCTCGAACTCCGCTTCATAGGTCATGGTTCCCCGGCCGTTTACCCGCTCCAAGGTGATTTTTTCTCCCTTTGTGCCATATAGGAGAATATCCATGATTTCCCGGGGCAAATCCTGCAAAGGCGTATCCAGAGAAAAATGATAGTGCTTTGCAAGCCCTTCCATATACATGGCGGCAATAGAATTTCCTTCCATAGCCCAACCACTGCCCTTGAGCCCCCCTTTATTGATGGATTTGGAGGCATCCGGAATCACTAAATCGGGATCAATCCGCATGAAAACTCCCAATCCTGTACATTTAGGGCAGGCACCGAAGGGATTGTTGAAAGAAAACATCCGGGGCGCTAACTCCTCGATGCTGATTCCATGCTCAGGACACGCATAGTTTTGGGAAAAAGTGATGTCCTCTCCTCCCAACACATTGACTACCAGCACACCTCCGGAAAGAGACGCTGCCGTTTCTATGGAATCCGCCAGGCGGGAACGGATACTGGGGGAAATGACCAGCCTGTCCACCACAACTTCAATGGTATGCTTTTTATTCTTTTCGGGCTTGATCGATTCGGATAGGTCGTAAATGATCCCATCCACCCGCACACGAGCGTAACCGCTTTTTCTAGCCGCCTCAAATTCTTTCAGATGCTCACCTTTTCTTCCACGCACCACCGGGGCAAGAACCATAATTTTTGTTTTTTCCGGCAAAGAAAGCACCTGATCCACAATCTGATCCACCGTCTGCTGCTGGATCTCTCTGCCGCATACAGGGCAATGGGGAATGCCGATTCTGGCATAAAGGAGACGAAGATAGTCATAGATTTCCGTGACGGTTCCCACTGTGGAGCGGGGATTCTTGGAAGTGGTTTTCTGATCGATAGAAATAGCGGGAGAAAGGCCTTCGATATAATCCACATCCGGCTTCTCCATCTGCCCAAGAAACTGGCGCGCATAGGAGGAAAGGGATTCCACATACCGTCTCTGCCCTTCCGCATAAATGGTGTCAAAAGCCAAAGAACTCTTTCCTGAACCGGAAAGGCCGGTAAATACGATCAGTTTTTCCCTTGGAATCTCTACATCTATATTTTTCAGGTTATGCTCCCGGGCTCCCTTAATAAAAATTGATTTAGAACTCATATGATCTGACTGACCTCCTGTTATTTCCCTTCCTGCAAACTTTTGATCTTATCCCGCAGATAAGCCGCATGTTCAAATTCAAGCAATTTGGCAGCCGCTTTCATTTCCTTTGTCAGCTGCTCGATAGCCTGCTTGCGCTCTGCCGCTGTCATGCGGCGTTTTTTTCCGCCCTTCTTCTCTTTTTCGTCATCCTTATGGCTGGAAATCTCCAAAATCTCTGAAACCTTTTTCACAATCGTCTGAGGCGTTATGCCATGTTCTTCATTATATGCCATCTGTATCCTGCGGCGGCGCTCTGTCTCCCGGATAGCTCCCTCCATGCTGGGTGTAACCTCATCGGCATACATGATAACGGAACCCTCCGCGTTTCGGGCCGCCCGGCCTATGGTCTGGATCAAAGAACGTTCCGAACGGAGGAAGCCTTCCTTATCCGCATCCAAAATAGCTACAAGGGAAACTTCCGGGATATCCAGCCCTTCACGAAGAAGGTTGATGCCTACCAGCACGTCAAACTCGCCAAGGCGAAGATCCCGCAGAATCTCCATGCGCTCCACCGTATCGATATCATGGTGCATATACCGCACCCGTATACCCATATCCTCCAAATAGGAAGTCAAATCTTCCGCCATTTTCTTTGTGAGAGTGGTTACAAGCACACGCTGCTTTTTCGCTGTCCGCAGATTGATTTCCGAAATCAGGTCATCGATCTGCCCTTCCGTAGGCCGCACGCTGATTTCCGGATCCAGAAGCCCTGTAGGCCGTATGACCTGTTCTACAGTTTGAGTAGAATGTTCCTTTTCAAAATCTCCCGGCGTAGCGCTTACGAATATGGCCTGGTTTACATGTTCATAAAATTCATCGAAATTCAAAGGACGGTTATCGTAAGCGGAAGGAAGCCGGAAACCAAAATCAATAAGAGAGGTTTTCCGGGCCCTGTCTCCTGCATACATGGACCGCACCTGGGGCAGCGTTACATGGGATTCGTCCACAAAAAGGAGGAAATCTTTCGGGAAATAATCCAAGAGTGTATACGGCGCGCTGCCCGGTTCCCGGCCGGACATTACTCTGGAATAGTTCTCGATTCCCTTACAAAAGCCTATTTCCCCAAGAAGTTCCACGTCATAGCGTGTTCTTTCCCGGATACGCTGGGCCTCGATCAACTTGCCTTTAGACTCAAAATATTTTACCCGTTCTTCCATTTCCTCTTCGATTTCCCGAAGAGCCCGCTGCATCTTTTCTCTGGGAACAATATAGTGTGAAGCGGGATAAATCGCCACATGCTTTAATTCCGCCTTAAATTCCCCCGTTAGAGCGTTCAATTCGCAAATCCGGTCTATCTCATCCCCAAAGAATTCCACACGGATAATTGTATCCGTATTCTGGGCAGGAAAAATTTCCAGCGTATCTCCTCTAACACGAAACTTATTTCGAATAAAATTCACATCGTTCCGTTCATACTGGATCTCCACCAATTTTTTCAAAACCTCATCCCGGCTTTTTTGCATACCCGGGCGCAGAGAAATAACCATAGTCCGGTAATCGATCGGATCACCCAGGCTGTAGATGCAGGAAACGCTGGCAACGATAATTACATCCCGCCGTTCAGAAAGGGCGCTTGTGGCCGAATGGCGGAGCTTATCGATCTCATCGTTGATAGCGGAATCTTTTTCGATATAGGTATCGGTAGTAGCAATATATGCTTCCGGTTGGTAGTAATCGTAGTAAGAAACGAAGTACTCCACCGCGTTATGGGGAAAAAACTCCCGAAATTCTGAGCAAAGCTGCGCTGCCAGAGTTTTATTATGAGCTAGGACCAGCGCCGGCCTGTTTAGCTGCGCAATTACATTGGCCATAGTAAATGTTTTGCCGGAGCCTGTAACCCCCAGCAAAGTTTGTTCCTTATCTCCCCTCTTGATTCCTTCCACCAATTTAGAAATCGCTTCAGGCTGGTCTCCTGTAGGCTTATACTGCGAGACTAATTCAAAATTCCCCATTGCTTACGCTCCAAACTCTATCTGATCTCCGGTTTCCAAATCTAGTTTTACCGGCACTCAAAAATAATTCTTTTCCATTCTTTGATCTGGAAATTCCAAGCACACTACAAGAACGTTTGTTTTATTATATCACGTACGCCCTTCTTCTGCAACCTCTTTTATCTTGCCCACATAGGGAAGGAAACACACCTTGCGTTTCATACAACGCTGAAAAAACGTCTTCCATTTGATCGTTTTCCAGCACACAATGCAAAACCCCGGTTCTGGCATCAAACCAAAACCGGGGCATTAGCAGGGCTTTTGAATTTCTTATGTATATTGTTTAGAAAAATATACCCATACGCTTATTGCATAGAAGAAACTTTCTCAAATTCATCTGTAATTTCCTTTTCCGGTGCAGGAGTGAGAAGGCTCACAATAACTATAGCGGCGCAAGCCACAAGGAAAGCCGGAAGCAGCTCATAAATATTCCAGACTCCGCCCAAAGGACGAACCAGATACTTCCAGATGAACACCATTGCGCCGCCGGAAATCATTCCTGCCAAAGCGCCATACCGATTGCTCCGCTTCCAGAAAAGAGCCATAAGAACCACCGGGCCAAAGGCCGCGCCAAAACCAGCCCAAGCAAAGGATACAATGTTGAAAACAGAGCTGTTCGGATCCGCAGCCAAAAACGCCGCAATGATGGAAATTACAATCAGTGTAATTCGCGCAGCGATCATGCTGGCCTTTGTGCTAAGCTTCAGCTTAAATACCCCCTGCAGCAGATTCTGCGAAACGGAAGAAGAAGCCGCCAAAAGCTGCGAATCCGCAGTGGACATTGTGGATGCCAGAATACCTGCCAGAATCACACCGGCCAATAATGCGCAGAGGAAACCGTTCTGGCTCAAAAGATCAGCAATACGCACGATAATGGTCTCGGAATCCGAACCTACCAGCGTCTCAAGAGCTCCCGCATTGGTCATAGCAAGGCCGACCACACCGATCATAACACCCACAAAAAGAGAAATTACCACCCAACTGGAGGCTACCCGACGGGAGAGCTTCAATTTGTTTTTATCCTCAATAGCCATAAAACGAAGAAGAATATGAGGCATGCCAAAATATCCCAGGCCCCAGGCCAGCATGGAGAAAATGTTCAAGGTGCCGTATGGCTGGGCAGCATTTTCCTCCACATTATGCGTAAGAGTCATGCTCAAATAACCGGGAATCTCCTGAGCGTTTTGGATAACCGCACCGAAACCGCCGGCAACACTGACACCAAATCCCAAAACCGCCAAAAGAGCTATAGACATAATAATGGACTGGATAAAGTCCGTCGTAGAGGCCGCCAAAAAGCCTCCTGTAGCTGTATAGCCCACAATAACCACAGCGCTGATAACCATGGCTACCTGATAATCCACGTTGAAAAGGCTGGCAAACAACTTTCCGCAGGCTGCAAAACCGGATGCAGTGTAGGGAATAAAGAAAATAATAATCACTACCGCCGCAATACACATAAGGCTGCAGCTCTTATCCCGATACCGGTTATGGAAAAAGTCCGGAATCGTAATGGAGTTGCCTGCAACATGGGAATAGGTGCGAATCCGTTTCGCCACAATCAGCCAGTTTACATAGGTTCCAATAGCCAGGCCGATGGCGGTCCAACCCGCATCCGCGATACCGGTCAGATAAGCCAGGCCGGGAAGCCCCATTAAAAGCCAGGAACTCATATCAGAGGCTTCTGCGCTCATAGCTGTGACAAAAGGCCCCAGTTTCCTGCCTCCTAAATAGAAATCGTCCGTGTTTTTATTGCGCTTTGAGCATACAGCTCCTATCACCAGCATAGCTACCAGATAGACTACGATAGCTATTGTGATTCCAATCTGCGCTGTCGTCATATGTTCCAAACCCCTTTTTCTAAAAAGATCGTCCGCTGGGAGAATACCCTCATTCCTCCAGTTTATCCTGTTAATTTGCGGAAGCATAGTGGAAGTATACCACGACAAAAAACAGACTGCAATACAGAATAAAGTATAGACTATATTCTGTACTTTTAATTATATCGATTTTTGGCTAATTAAAAAGAAAAACACACTATACGATTCTAAGAATTTATAAAAGAATAAATTCTATATTATTTCTGTTTTTTCGTTTGTATTGTGGCGAGAAAACGAGGCATCATTTCTCCGCTGTACGCTCTGAGAGAATATTCGCCTCCGGAAAGGCACCAATCATAGATAAGGGCCCGTTCACAAAGCGCATACATTTTCACAAGTTCACTGGCAGAAAGATCCTGCGCAAGCTCCTCTTTCTTTTGCCCTTCCAGCATAATTTTACGCAGCAGACGATAATAGAACCGGCTTTTATCCAGCAAATGCTTCTCCCCTCTTGTCACAAGCTGAGAAGAATACAGCCTGGCCAATAGATCCACGGAAATACTGTTTTCAATCATAGAAAAAAGTTCCTGGTTCAAATAAATCAGAGTATCGAAGCTGCTCATTTCGGGATCCATTTCATGCAAAAGTTCTTCGTATTTTTCATCGAAAAGATAGGAAAGGGAGCTTAAAAGAGAATCCTTTCCTTCAAAATAATGATAAAAGGAACCTTTGGATGTATTGGATTCCAGGATAATTTCATCCACTGTTGTATCATCATATCCCTGCTCATAAAATAATTTCCAAGCTGCAGACACAATCCTGCTTTTTGTTGTGCTGTTTTTCTTCAAAGACGGCGTCCCCTTTCCCTGTATTTATGTTTCTTCATTTTAGAACAAATCCAACACATGGCAGGGCTTTTTATAAAATACCGAATCCAAGGGGGCCTGTTCATGCACAACAGAAACTTCCGGCATATAGGGCAAATCCCGGGCACTGCGGATACCGCAAATCAAGGCGCTGAAAATATGTATCGGCATCTGCACATCCGGTTCCTCCTGGCATTTGGTAACCCTGTTCTCTTTTCCTTCTTCAAATTCCAGGTTCCATACACCTGCATTCTGCGGCACCATGGTATCCTTAATGCCAATCCGCAGTTTCCCCTTTCCCAGGCACCGGCATGCTTTCAGAACTCGTTCCACTGAAACAACCCGCACCATACCGTTCAGCCCCTGGGTGCATTCTGCCCAATTGCCTTCCGGAAGAAGATATCCCAGCGGAATATAGTCCGGCACTGTCAGACGGAGGGACTGATAATTTGCAAAATACACCGTTCGGATATACCGGAACAGATTTATGTACGCTTCCGCATCTAAAGCGATAAAAGCGTTGGGCTGCCCGAAATCCGTGCGGCAATCCATCACAGCCCCATCCTTCTTTTTAAGGATCACAAAACCTCTGGGTTCTCCCGCATCGTTTCTCCAGAGAAATACAAAACGGTGCCGGGAAACATGTTCCGCTATATGAAAATCAGGATCGTATTCTTTTCGTACTACCGAAAGATTGCACGCAGCATAGAAACGATTATATATATCCGTTAAAGGGGAAAGATCGCTTCCAGGAAGAAGAAGTTCTACAGAACCTTTGCTGTCTCCACGGGGAAGCCCATCTAAACGGATGGTCCATGTGTGGGTCAGGGGGCCGTCCTCAAATCCAAACTGCCGATAATACGCGCGGCTGAAAGGATACAGAAACGCAAAGCCAAATCCGTTTTCATACATATCTTCCAAAGCGGCGCCCATGCATCCCCGGATTGCCCCGCTCTTCCGGAAGGGCGGCAAAGTGGAAACGCCTCCGATCCCGCCCATTTTCTGAACGGTTCCGTCAAAACGCACAGCATATTCCTTTACGTCTATGCACGCAAACGGTGTATTCCCTTTCTCCTCAAAGGCTGCCCAGCGCTTTAAAGGCAGTCTCTGTTTTTCCGTATTTTCCTCCTCTTTTTCCTTTTTCAAAGAAGGATCCTGCCAATCCCATTCAAAGGCCACCGCCTGCACCAGATCAGCGGCAGGGTATTCCTCTTTTTTCAACAAACGTATATACATCTTTTTTCCTCCTCATTTTGCTATATTTTTATAATCTGGCCTCCAGTTTTCTTCGGCGTTCCCCATTTATGTGTTAAAGCGGGATTGCAAAACAAGATTGAAATTCTTTCCAGACAAGTTTAAAATAGAAAACAGTCTAACCGGGAGGGATTGCATGAAAACACAGCTTAAACAGGTTTCAGGAAAAAGGGAACGGCAAGCTATAAAAAAAGCCTTTCTGGCCGCATTCCCTCATACCATACCTATTTTCGCCGGATTTTGGTTTTTAGGGCTTACATATGGAATATACATGAATGTCTCCGGATTCAGCTTCTGGTATCCCATGCTGATGAGCTTAACCATTTTTGCAGGTTCCGTAGAGTTCGTAGCAGTCAATCTTTTACTGGGGGCGTTTAATCCTCTGCAGGCTTTTACAATGACTTTAATGATTAACGCCCGTCACCTCTTTTATGGAATTTCCATGCTGGAAACATTTAAAGGAACCGGCTGGAAAAAATTCTATCTGATTTTCGGAATGTGTGACGAAAGCTTTTCCATCAACTACACGGCGAAAATCCCAAAAGACGTGGACAAGGGCTGGTTTATGTTCTTTGTAACATTCCTTAACCATTTTTACTGGTTTTCAGGTTCCACTTTGGGAGGTATTTTCGGTTCTCTGATCCATTTTAACACCGAGGGGCTCTCCTTTGTTATGACCGCCATGTTTGTGGTTATCTTTCTGGAACAATGGCTCAAGGATAAAAAGCACAAAAGTTCCCTTCTTGGGCTTGGAATTTCCCTTCTATCCCTGCTGGCCTTTGGCAGCGAAAACTTCCTTATTCCCTCTATGCTCGCCATTCTCGGCGTCTTAACCCTTCTTCGGAAACCTCTGGAAAAGGAGGAAACCATATGACTCTCACACAACAGGTTATTACCATTTTAATGGTAGTCCTTGGGACAATGCTTACCCGTTTTCTGCCTTTTCTCCTTTTCCCGGGAAATAAACCGGCTCCCAAATATATTCAATATATCGGGCGGGTCCTTCCTTCCGCTGTTTTCGGCCTTTTGGTCATTTACAGCCTTAAAGACGTTTCGCTTTTTGCGGGCGGCCATGGTATTCCGGAATTGCTTTCCATTCTTTTGGTCATCCTCCTTCATCTATGGAAACGGCAGATGCTTCTTTCCATTGCAGGAGGAACCGTATGCTATATGCTGCTGGTGCAGCTGGTTTTTTAAGAAAGAGCAGATAATCTTTGGCTGGAATCTAAGGCTTTCCCTGTGGCTATACTCTTATGATTTCTGTTCCCGATCCAGATACCGTAAGGCATCTTCCTCTGTAATAGCCCGTATCACCCGGCAGGGATTGCCGGCCGCCACCACACCGGATGGAATATCCCGGGTGACAACACTGCCTGCTCCAATAACCGTATCGCTTCCAATGGTAACACCGGGCAGCACGGTTGTCCCCGCTCCGATCCATACATTATCCCCCACCGTGATCGGATAAGCGTATTCCATACCCTGGTTTCTCCGCCCAGAGTCCAACGGATGGCCAGCCGTATAAAAGCCACAGTTGGGCGCAACGAACACATGATCGCCGAAGACCACTTTGGCTTCATCCAGAATTACCACATTATAATTGGAAAAGAAATTTTCACCAATCTCAATATTGTAGCCGAAGTCACACCAAAAGGGGGAAACAATTACAAAATGTTCTCCTGTTTTACCCAAAAGTTTCCGCATAAGCTCCCCTCTCTCCTCCCATTTGGAGGGAGAAAGTTGATTGTATGCATGGCATAACTCTATGCCATGCGAAAGCTCCCGCACAATTTCAGGGGAATTTGCGCAATATAGCTTTTGTAATCCTCGTTTTTCTTTTTCCGTCATTTTATGGATGTCCCCTTTCAAACAACGCCTTTTCTGGGAAAAATCTACCCTTCCCTATAAAAACAGTATAAAGGATAGTAAAACCATATACAACCGAAAATTCAACTTTTATAGGAAAAAGAGGCCTGCTGAGCAGACCTCTTTTTGTATATCCAAGACCGTATAAATCAGCGGCAGGAACTGTAATAGACATACCGGCCGGGAGAAACGGTATATTCTTTTCCGCTTATATAGATATTGGTTTCTACCGGCGTTTCAATATCATATCGCCACATATCCTTTTCTTTTTCCCACTTGGAGCGGATTACGCCATGTCTTGTTTCCAGGACTGCCTCTAAGAAGCCCAGACGTTCATCCGGATTGGGAGCAATAACAGCCTTTTCATAACCTGGATACTGCTCCTGTGTGCGGATCCCCGCCGCTACGCAATACACCCAGTCTGCTACTGCACCATAGGCATAGTGATTATAGGAGTTCATTTCACTGCTCCAGAAGCCTCCGTCTTCCATAATGCCGTCCCAGTGCTCCCAAACAGTGGTTGCGCCCTTCGTGACCGGATAGAGCCAGGATGGATACTCCTCACGGAGCAAAAGACTATATGCCAATTCCGTATAGCCGTAGTCGCTAAGAACGTGAAGCAGATAGGGCGTTCCCACAAATCCCGTCTGCAATTTTGTTCCAGCTTCCTTTACCAGCTGAGCCAACTGATCCGCAGCCTTCTGACAATCCTCTGCCAGATGGAAATGCGCGGCCAGAACACATTCTGTCTGTGTATGGTAAACAGGAAATCTCTTCCGGAAAGACTTTACAATGTTCCCATACAATTCTTCGAATTGGCTTACATCCTCCCCTAACACGCGGCCTGCTTTTATAACCAGTTCCGTAGAGTGGGCGTAAAAAGCGGAAGCAATAAAATCCTCATTGGTAGAGCCTTTGTAGCTGCCGCTTGGAGCATCCAATCCCAGCCAGTCGCCGAAGTGGGTACCTCCTGTCCACAGATAGGGATCTTTTGTATGCACGGTAATATAATGAATCCACTTTTTCATACAGGCAAATTGCTGCCGCAGAATAGCGGGATTTCCATAGGCAAGATAAATTTCCCACGGGCAGATGGTTGCCGCATCCGCCCACGCGGCGCTGCTTTCGGCGTCATCGAGAACATTGGGGATCACATGACCAATAAATCCATCCTCTCCCTGTTCCGCGTCCATATCCGCCAGCCATTTTGTAAAGAACTTTTCTACATCAAAATTCAAGGCCGCCGTCCGGATAAACGCCTGGGCGTCTCCTGTCCAGCCCAGCCGCTCGTCGCGCTGGGGGCAGTCTGTAGGCACATCCAGGAAATTTCCCTTCTGACCCCAAATAACATTTTCAAAAAATTTGTTCAACAGACTGTTGGAACTTTTCAGATAGCCTGTGCGCTTCATTTGGGAATGAACAGCGATGGCTTTAAAATTCTCCGGTTTCGCCGCTTCCGGCCCTCCCGGGAACCGGTCTACACGAATATACCGGAAACCATAATAGGTAAGGAGCGGCTTATATGTCTGCCGGCCCTCCCGGCAAATATACTGCAGTTTAGCTTTGGCAGAACGATAATTTTCCGTATAGAAGTTACCCTTTTGATCCATCACTTCTGCATGGGAAAGCAATATCTCGTCTCCGGCAGACGCATCTACGGTGACCTCTACATATCCCGTAATTTCCTGGCCGAAATCTATCACCACTTCTCCGGCGGGAGTGGTAAACATGCAGCAGGGAGATACCGTTTCCTGTTCACGAACCTCTTCCCCCTCCTGAGGAATCACCGTGTTCGTAGGGCCGTTATAAACCATTACTGGCTGTTTTTCTGCCGCTGAGAAAGATGCATCGTACGTTTCTCCGTCATATATTTCGGAAAAACGGATCCGGCTTTCTTCCACCTTCCAGCTGTCGTCGGAGAAGATCGTTTCCGTTGTTCCATCCGTATAGGAAATTTCCAGGCAAGCCAATACTGCGGCAGGATTTTTCTGGAGTTCCGTCTGCCTTTTGGAGCCCTGCCAGCCGGGCAGCCTACCCCTATACCAGCCTTTTCCTACTGTTACACTAAGAAGATTTTCTTCTTTCAAAAGATCTGTTACATCATAGGTTTGATACTGCAGCCTTTTGGGATAACAGGTCCATCCGGGGGCAAGAACAAATTCGCCAACACGCTCTCCGTTGATCTCGGAAACATACACACCCAGCGCCGTAAGATGCAGAGTGGCTTTTTCCAATTCCTTTGAAAGAGCAAATTGCTTTGTAAACATCGGGCAAATATCCCCCATGTCTGCAGCAGGGGCGATCCATTTGCCCTTCAGAATATCGCTCATATATATAACCTCCCTCTTCGATTTTGGTTTATGGTAGCCGAAATTATTTTTCGGCTAAACATCTTCTTGACATACATGATAGCAAAGAATACACTGTAAAAAAAGACGTGTTTTTTACCAGTTTCAGGGGGTGAATTTAACTATTTTGAAAGACATTCAGCATGATACTTTGGAAATGGAAACATTAGAACAGGGAAATGCAGATCATCTTGTAATGATGCCCTATCATCAGCCGGACATGCCTCTGCACGATCACCATTTTTTTGAACTTGTCTATGTTACAGGCGGCAGTACCCTGCACACCTTGAATGGAATAACCAGTCATCTTCAGGAAGGGGATTATTTTATTGTTGACTACGGGACTCTGCACAGTTATCAGGAAAGCCAGGATTTTACACTTATAAACTGTCTCTTCCTACCTGAAGTTATAGACGATACTCTCAAAGGCTGCCGTTCTTTTGAAAAATTGATGCAGGGCTGTCTGATTCGTTACTATTCCCCCTCCCCTGGAAGCCTTACCGCAGACAGAATATACCGGGATGAAGACGGAAGGATACGGCAGCTTCTCAACGGAATGATGGAAGAATACCAACAGAAAAAAGCAGGCTATCGGGAAATTTTCCGGTGCCGGCTGTTGGAAATACTGATTCTGACAATGCGCCGGGTTTTGCGCAGCGAGGGCAATACCAAAAACCCTCTTATTCTGGAAGTGTTAAACTTTGCAGACGAAAATTACCGAGGTCCCGTATCCTTGGGAGAATTCTGCCAAAAACACCACTTCAGCCTGCCCTATATCAGCCGGCTGTTCCATGAGGAAACCGGTATGACTTTCCGTATGTATCTGCAAAAGATCCGCATTGAAAAAAGCTGTGAATTTCTGCGCAAGACGGAATTACCCGTTTCCCAGATCGCAGGTCTTATTGGGTATGAAGATATAAAATTCTTTAATGCTCTGTTCAAAAGGATCATGCAGATGACTCCGGGGGAATACAGAAAGCTTACTTCCTCCCGTTTATAAAGAAGAATGAAAATATAGAATGTTGCTTTGCAAAAACTTCGTTCAGAAACTTCCCTCTGCTTTTTGCTTGAAACGGATAGACAAATGCGATATAATGGGTCAGACGCCCGGGGAAATAGGTGAAAATCCTATACGAGCCCGTCGCCGTGAAGCACATAGACTGTATTTTCCTTACCCAAAAAGCCGCTTTTGGGGAAAGAGCCATTGGAGAAATCTGAGAAGGCCGGGAAATATCCGTGCTGAGTCGAAATATCCGGCCGTCTATCACCCCTATTATAAAAACTGCGAGAGCCGGTTCCAGGGGAATTTTTTAAATAGGAGAATGCAAAATGCAAACGACAAACATCACAAAAAAGTTGTCGCTTTTCCTTTGCAGTGTGCTGATTGCGGCTACAGCATTATTTGCAACCGGTTGCAGCGATACGAACACTTCTTCGGAAGCCATTTCCTCTTCCTCCACGGCTTCCACTGTTTCTTCCTCCTCTTCGGAAGCTTCAGATGTTTCATCCAATGTTTCTTCAGACGCTTCGTCTAACAGCAACGTTCTGGGAGAAGGAAAAAGCCAATTTACTCTGACCGTAACCGATAAAGACGGTAAGGAAGAATCCTTTGAGATTCATACGGATAAGACTACCGTCGGCGACGCCCTAGTGGAACTGGGAATGATAGAAGGCGAAGACAGCGAATATGGCCTTTATGTCAAGACCGTTAACGGCGTTACCGCAGATTATGATAAAGACGGCGTGTATTGGGCCTTTTATATCGATGGGGAATATGCATCCTCCGGTGTGGATTCCACTGAAATAACCGAGGGTTCCACCTATTCGTTTAAAATGGAATAATTGTGAAACTAACGATTAGAGAGACTGCTGTCTTCGGAATGTTCGGAGCGTTGATGTATGCCTCTAAGATGCTGATGGAAGTTTTACCCAATGTGCATCTTTTAGGTGTGTTCACCATTACGCTCACCATTGTATACCGCAAAAAAGCGCTATACCCCATTTATATGTATGTAATGTTGAATGGCTTGTTTGCCGGTTTTAATACTTGGTGGCTACCGTATTTGTATATATGGACGGTGCTGTGGGGAATAACCATGCTGCTGCCGCAAAATATGCCTTCCAAGATAAAACCCATCGTATATATGGTGGTCTGCGCATTACATGGCTTCTTATTCGGCACCCTTTACGCTCCTGCTCAGGCTTTGCTGTTTGGGCTGGATTTTAATGGGATGATCGCATGGATCCTTGCAGGTCTTCCCTGGGACTTCATACACGGAATCAGCAATTTTTGCTGCGGTGTATTGATCGTTCCGCTTTCTGCCGCCATACGGAAGGTAGAAAAAAGCATGCCATGAATGGTATGTTTCATAAGGAAAATAGGGATTTAAGAAAAGCTGACTGATTTTAAAATCAGTCAGCTTTTTCCATTCAATCCAAATAACGTTGTTTCACTTTTCCCTTGGCCCAGCCAACTTTTCCTCCGCCTAAAAGATATTTTTTCATTCTTTTCTGCAGGGAAGTGTTCTCCTGCAAATCAGCTATGGGAACTCGTTTTCCAGGGAAGACCCAATCCAGCGCCCCTAAACTGTCATAATCAACAGACTCGATCTGGAACAGGTGGTTAAACTGCAGAACATTGGAATTTTCATCCAACAGCTGATCCAAAACAGGCGAGAGCATCCAGGAATCGCAATACCATTCTGCTTTCAGCCATTTCGGATAATACTTCTTCAGAAAAGCGTGGAATGCTTTGAAGGTATCCTGCACCCGGGAAGGCCGCATATCTGCGTCTGAAGGAATATGGATATAGATTCTTTGTTCTTCTTCTATGAACTCAAATTCCAACTCTTCCACTCTGTATTCCTGCATAGAAAGCTGTCTGGGAAACCACCAAGCCCATTGAAACTCGTAATTTCCATAAGCAGCCTTATGTTCATGGATAAACCGGGTACAAAATTTCATGGTTGCTGCAAAAACAGTGCGATCTATTCCCATTTTTTCGTATTCGTCAAATGTCTTGCGGCAAAAATCCATCAATTCTGCAAGAATATAGAACCCATTCGGGTCTTCCCCTACCTTTTCCTGGATTTCTTTTATAGCGCCATCCCATTGCGCTCTGTTAAGCAATCGTTTTTCCAGATCCTCATTCAGAACGCTGGTATGATTTTTCCAGTATCCGTGGAGTTCCTCTGCTACCTCCTGCGGAAAATCCAAGAGAGCATACAACTCGCTTCTATCCATATGTATAATTCTCCTTTCTATACAGAAACATCGATCTTTTTCTTTTCTATTTTCAATTGCAACAGCATTATACCTTTTAAAAAATACATATGCAACAGCATTCTTCATATAATCCTACAATAAAAGAAGAAAAAGCAGAACGGCATGGAACTTTCCCTATCCATGCCGTTCTGCCTGCCATACACTATTTGCGAATGTTTTATATATAAGCTGCAATCCTATGGGATATCCTAGATATCCATTTTCCCTAACATTTCTAAATCGATTGTGTAACCGTGCCGTTTTCCTTTCCAGGATATACATACTATAACGACGGAAGACAGAACGCAACAAACATACGTCATCCTCCACTAAATAGCTTTCCCAATATACCAGCATGGTTCACAGTTGTTACTTTGAAGCTTTTACCCCTCTTTTTTCCCAAGGAGAGCCACAAGCCGCCGGGCTGCTTCTTTTGTGTCCTCCGGGCTGCCAAAGGTAGAAAACCGGAAATATCCTTCTCCGCAGGCGCCGAATCCTTCACCGGGAGTTCCCACAACCTGGATCTCTTTCAAAAGGTAATCAAAAAATTCCCAGCTTCCCATACCATCGGGGCACTTCATCCAAATATACGGAGCATTTTTGCCGCCGCAATACCAAATACCAAGTGTATCAAGAGCTTCCATCAATACCTTGGCGTTTCTTTTATACACCTGTATATTGGCATGAATCTGCTTTTGCCCTTCCGGAGTAAAAACAGCAGCCCCGCCTTTTTGGATGATATACGAAACACCATTTGTTTTTGTAGTCCGGTTCCGCACCCACATGGCATTCAAATTCATACCGTTTCGGCTTAAATCCTTGGGAATAACGGTATATCCCAAACGAGTGCCGGTAAAGCCTGCCGTTTTGGAAAGAGAACAAATTTCAATCGCGCAGGTTCGTGCACCTTCAAGCTCAAAAATGCTGTGAGGCAAAGTATCCTCCTCAATAAACGCTTCATATGCCGCATCAAACAGGATGACTGCCTCTTTCTTATTGGCAAAATCCACCCATGCCTGAAGCTGATCCCGGGAAAACACCGCTCCTGTTGGATTGTTGGGCGAGCAAATATAAATAATATCCGCCTGGATGCTTTCGTCAGGCGCGGGTAAAAAGCCATTTTCTCTGCTGGCAGGCAGATGCTGAATCTTTCTTCCCGCCATCACATTGGCATCCACATACGCAGGATACGCCGGTTCCATCACAAGAACCGTATTGGAACGGTCAAACAGATCCAACATGTCCCCCAGTTCATCACTGGCGCCGCTGGAAACAAACACCTCGTCCGCAGAAAGCGCCACACCTTTTTGGGCATAATATCCCGCGATGGCTTCCCGCAGAAACGGCGCTCCACATTCCGGCATATATCCATGGAACGATTCCTTTGCGGCCTGGTCATCAACCGCTTCATGCAGCGCCTTTATGACGGCATCACACAACGGAAGAGATACGTCGCCGATCCCCATTCGGTAGAGATGTTTATCGGGATTTGCCTCTAAATAGGCTCCGGTCTTCTGGGCGATGTTATAAAACAGATAGGAATCTTTAAGATCTGCATAATACATATTGGGTAATGCCATGATTTTTCCTCCTTTACTATATGCCCCAAACGCCTTACTGCTATTGGGCGGAAATTCTGTATTTACTGCCTATGCTGCGCCTATAACGAAAATAGTTTCCTGGCAGACTTTTCTAAAATTATTCTTCATTTATAGTAGAAATCCCTATGGTTACCTCTTCCAATACGTCCAAAAGCACGCGGACAGTATCCAAAGAAGTCAGCATCGTGATATTGTTTTGAGAAGCACAGCGCCGGATAGCTACGCCGTCTTCATAATGGACCCCCGAAAGAATGGCGCGGGTGCATATAACGTAACTGACATAACCGGCCCTTATGGAATCCAGAATTTCTTCGCTGCCTTCCGAAAGCTTCCGGCGTATACGGGTGCGGATACCATGCTCTT
The DNA here is from genome assembly GCA_944380875.1 of uncultured Clostridia bacterium. GTDB lineage: Bacteria > Bacillota > Clostridia > Oscillospirales > Acutalibacteraceae > UMGS1264. Next base: position 23,240 of record CALWJA010000026.1, on the reverse strand, counting down.
TCAAAAACAGGGCGGTTCCTATTGTGGCCTCAATATTGAACCCCATATCATAGAACCGGCGCACTAAGGGCAAAGCTTCTTCTTTGTCCTCATCGGCAAGAGTAACCACAACCGTCCCGTAATTCTGCACTTTCATCCCCGATGCGATCATGGCTTTATACATGGCGCGGTGCAGTTTTTTATCGTATCCGATGGCTTCACCTGTAGATTTCATTTCCGGTGAGAGATACGCGTCCATTCCTTTCAGCTTTGAAAAAGAAAACGCAGGGACCTTCACATAATAGCGTTTCTTCTCCTTTGGATACAGCACATCGATTCCCTGATCTTTCAGGCTTTTCCCCAGGATAGTCCGTGTAGCGATATCCGCCAGACTGTAACCGGTAGCTTTGGAAAGGAAGGGAACCGTTCTGGATGAACGGGGATTCACTTCAATGATATACACTTCTTCCTTTTCATCCACAATAAATTGAATATTGAAAAGGCCAATGATGCCGATACCCAGTCCCAGTTTTTGTGTATATTCCAGGATCACATCTTTTACCTTTTGGGAGATGGTGTAAGGCGGGTAAACGCTGATGGAATCACCGGAGTGAACACCAGTCCGTTCCACCAGTTCCATAATTCCAGGAACAAACACCTGCTTGCCGTCACAGATAGCATCCACTTCCACTTCTTTTCCGCGGATGTACTTATCCACCAGAACAGGTTTATCTTCCGAAATAGAAACAGCGGTTTGCAAATACTGCCTGAGGTCTGCCTCTTTGGCAACAATCTGCATAGCTCTGCCGCCCAACACAAAGCTGGGGCGAACAAGCACAGGATATCCGATTTGTTCTGCGGCTTTGACGCCCTCTTCCAGGCTGGTTACCGCCCTGCCCTTTGGCTGCGGAATATGCAGGGAAAGAAGCAGCTTTTCAAAAGCATCCCTGTTTTCTGCCTTTTCAATGGCTTCGCAGTCTGTACCAATAATTTTGACGCCCCGCTCCCGCAGCGGCTCTGCCAGATTGATGGCTGTCTGCCCGCCTAAGGTTGCAATAACGCCCTCCGGCTTTTCCAGCTCGATCACATGCATAACGTCCTCCACGCAGAGGGGCTCAAAATACAATTTATCGGAACAGGTATAGTCTGTTGAAACCGTCTCGGGGTTATTATTGATAATAATAGCTTCATATCCGCAGGACTGAATAGCCTGCACCGCATGAACTGTGGAATAATCAAATTCCACGCCCTGCCCGATCCGGATGGGGCCGGAACCCAGCACTACTACTTTTTTCTTATCGGATACAATAGATTCGTTTTCCTCTTCATAAGTAGAGTAAAAATAAGGGATATAGCTGTCAAATTCGGAAGCGCAGGTATCGATCATTTTATAGACGGGAAGTATGTTGTTCTCCCGCCGCAAAGCATATACATCCGTTTCCTCCCTATTCCATAGCTTTCCGATCTCCTTATCGGAAAATCCCATGGTCTTTGCTTCCCGTAAAACCGTTAAATCTCCGGGATTCTCTTTCAGCTTTCTCTCTTCAGCCACAATATTGCGAAGTTTACGGATAAAGAACCGGTCGATTGCCGTCACCTCGGCGATTTCATCTACACTGCAGCCAAGCCTTAAAAGCTGAGCAATGGCATAGATACGGTCGTCTGTTCCAATGCGAATATAGGAAAGCAGCTCCGAAACAGACATATTGTCGAACTTGCTGTTATACAGGTGATACAACCCGATCTCCAGAGAACGTATTGCTTTCAGAAGGCTTTCTTCCACCGTTCTTCCGATACTCATGGTCTCGCCGGTAGCCTTCATCTGGGTAGAAAGGGTATTATTGGCATCCGCGAATTTATCAAAGGGAAACCGGGGCATTTTGCTTACCACATAGTCAAGGGCCGGTTCAAAGGACGCAGGGGTGTTTGCGATCTGGATCTCGTCCAAGGTCATTCCCACACCGATTTTGGCGGAAACCCGGGCGATGGGGTATCCGCTGGCTTTGGAAGCCAGGGCGGAAGAACGGGAAACTCTTGGGTTTACTTCGATCAGATAATATTGGAAAGAATGGGGATCCAGGGCAAACTGCACGTTGCATCCCCCTTCAATTTCCAAAGCGCGGATGATCTTTAACGCGCTGTCCCGCAGCATATGATATTCTTTATTAGTCAATGTCTGGGAAGGGCATACAACAATAGAATCACCGGTATGAATGCCCACAGGATCGAGGTTTTCCATATTACAGATGGTGATAGCGGTATCGTTTTTATCCCGCATGACTTCATATTCGATCTCTTTAAACCCTTTTATGCTTTTTTCAATGAGAACCTGCTTCACCGGCGATAGAGAAAGAGCGTTTTTCATAAGAGGTATAAATTCCTCTATGTTGTCCGCAAAACCTCCTCCCGTTCCGCCCAAGGTAAACGCAGGGCGGAGAACCACCGGATATCCGATGATTTCCGCAACCTTCAGGCCCTCTTCAATGGAATTGGCGATATCCGAGGGAAGAACAGGCTCTCCAAGTTCTTCGCATAGTTCCTTAAATAATTCTCTGTCCTCCGCCCGCTCAATGCTGGAGCTTTTTGTTCCCAACAGCTCCACCTGGCATTCCGCAAGAATCCCTTTCTTTTCCAGCTGCATGGCCAAATTCAGCCCCGTCTGACCCCCGATTCCGGGAAGGATAGCGTCGGGCCTCTCATAGCGGATAATTTTGGCAATGTATTCCAGCGTAAGCGGTTCCATGTACACCTTATCGGCAACGGATGTATCGGTCATAATGGTAGCAGGATTGGAATTGCAGAGGACAACTTCGTATCCCTCTTCTTTAAGGGCAAGACAAGCCTGAGTTCCGGCGTAATCAAATTCCGCTGCCTGGCCGATAACAATGGGCCCGGAACCGATCACAAGCACCTTATGGATATCTGTTCTCTTAGGCATGACGGTGTCCCTCCTCTATCTGTTGTATAAACGCATCAAACAGGTAGGCACTGTCCTGAGGACCAGGGGCGCTTTCAGGATGATACTGCACACTGAACACCTTATCTTTATCACATTTTACCCCTTCTATGGTCTGATCCAGCAAATTGACATGAGTAACGGTCAAACCTGTTCCCGCGAGACTGTCCCTATCCACTGCATAGGAGTGGTTCTGGGAAGTAATTTCGATTTTATTCGTCATCAGGTTTCGCACCGGATGGTTGCCCCCCCTGTGCCCAAATTTCAGCTTATAGGTTTTTGCCCCATATGCTAAAGAAATGATCTGATGGCCAAGACAAATTCCAAAAATCGGATATTTACCGATCAGGGATTTTATTGTGTTTATTGTCTCTGGTACATCGGCGGGATCTCCCGGCCCATTGGAAATAAAGATTCCATCCGGATGCAGGCTTTCGATGCTTTCTGCCGGTGTATTCCATGGCAGAGCGGTAACTTTACACCCTCTGGCATTCAAAGACCTAATAATATTCCGTTTCATCCCGCAATCTATTGCCGCAATATGATACTTTTCTTCCTTCGCAGGAAACACGCGCATCTGGCTGCAGCTTACACGGGATACGGCGTCCCGGGGAAGCACAGTGTTTTTCAAAAGCTGCAGACCTTCTTCAAGGGAAGTAGAAGCATCCGTAATAAGAGCCTTGCGGCTGCCGAAATCCCGTATAGAACGGTTCAGCTTACGAGTGTCTATACCGTAAACCCCTGGGATGTTATATGTTTTCATTACATGGGCAAGAGTTTTCTTGCTCCTAAAATTGGATGGCTCGTCGTTATATTCCCGGACAATCAGCGCGCCAATCGTTGGGGTATCCGTTTCGTAATCCTCCTGGGCCATACCGTAGTTTCCAATAAGAGGATATGTCATCACCACGGCCTGATCGGTATAGGAAGGGTCGGAGAGGATCTCCTGATAGCCCACCATGGAAGTATTGAACACAATCTCACATACAGCGTTTTCCGTGGAGCCAAAAGAATATCCATAATACTCCTGCCCGTCTTCCAAAATAATCTTTTTATCAAAATCCATTCCCGGCACCTCATTTCCTTTTTTCAGATAATCGTCTTTCAAACCGGTCCTTTCGGACATCCTCCGGTATGGCTGTAGGATACTTTCCATCAAAGCATGCGCTGCAGAATTTGCAGTTACCGACCAGTTTTTCAAGGCCTTCCACCGGAAGATATCCAAGGGAATCAGCGCCTATACGGCTGCAGATTTCCGAAACGGTGTAACGACTGGCAATCAGATGATTTTCCGAATCAATATCCGTCCCATAATAACAGGGATGGAGAAAAGGCGGAGAAGAAATACGCATATGGATTTCCTTCGCTCCCGCTTCCCGGAGCAATTTGACTATACGTCCGCTTGTTGTTCCGCGGACAATCGAGTCATCAATGAGCACTACCCTTTTGCCCTTGACCGCTTCCTCAATAGCGGAAAGCTTGATTTTCACTTTATCAAGCCTATCCCCCGGAGCAATAAACGTTCTGCCGATATACTTATTTTTGATAAGCCCAATACCGTAGGGGATTCCCGATTCTCTGCTGAATCCAAGAGCTGCATCCAATCCTGAATCCGGTACGCCGATAACAATATCGGCCTTTGCAGGATGGGTCTGTGCAAGGATTTTTCCCGCGTTCAGCCGGGCTGCATGGACGGAAATACCGTCTATGACCGAATCCGGCCGGGCAAAATAGATATATTCAAAAATACAGAGCTTTTTCTCTTTTGAATGGCAGTGTTCTTTTCTGGATACTATTCCATTTTTGCTGAAAACCAGGATCTCTCCGGGCTCTACATCCCGGATCACCTGGGCGCCCACTGCTTTAATGGCACAGCTTTCAGACGCAACCACAAACATTCCGTCCTCCCGTTTTCCAAAACAAAGAGGACGGAATCCATAAGGGTCCCTTGCGCAGATCAGTTTTTGTGGAGACATCAACACCAACGAATATGCGCCATCCAGAGTATCCATTGCCCGGCTGAGGGCTTCTTCGATAGAAGGCGCCTTCAATCTTTCCTTTGTTATGATATACGCAATAGTTTCGGTATCGCTGGTTGTATGAAAAATAGCACCCGACAGTTCCAGATCGTTTCTAAGTTCCGCGGCGTTGGAAAGATTGCCGTTATGGGCAAGAGCCATTCTACCCTTTTGGTGATTGACTTCTATAGGCTGGCAATTGTTGCGGTTTGTCCCCCCTGTGGTTCCGTAGCGCGTATGCCCCACTGCCATTGTTCCCTTTGGCAGTCGGGATAACCTGTCATCCGTGAACACTTCGCTCACCAACCCTAAATCCTTATAGGAAGCAAAAACACCGTCATCGTTTACCACAATGCCGCAGCTTTCCTGGCCTCTATGCTGCAAAGCGTACAAGCCATAATACGAAATACTGGCCACATCTATCACATCCGGCGCGATCACGCCAAACACTCCGCATTCTTCATGGATATCCGTTTCTGCACACATTATTCTTTACCTCCCCCGGAATGGGCAAACGCCGCTCCAATGAAACCTACAAACAACGGATGGGGTTTATTGGGTCTGCTCTTAAACTCCGGATGATACTGAACTCCCACATGGAAAGGCCTTTCCGTTAATTCTACTGTTTCCACCAGACGGCCATCGGGCGAAGTGCCGCTCAGTGTAAGCCCCGCATCCGCAAGCCGCTCCCGATATTGGTTATTGAACTCATACCGATGTCTGTGACGCTCATAGATCAAACTGCTTTGATAGTAGCGCTCCATTGTTGTCCCCGGTTTGATGCTGCAGGGATACGCTCCCAGGCGAAGGGTTCCTCCTTTATCGATATCATTGCTTTGACCGGGCATAAAATCAATAATCTTATGCTGGCACTGTTCATCGAATTCACCGGAATTCGCGTCCTGGATACCCGCCACATTCCTGGCAAATTCAATAACCGCAATCTGCATTCCCAGGCAAATACCAAAATACGGGATCTGTTTTTCTCTGGCATATTTAGCCGCCAGGATCATACCCTCAATCCCCCGGCTTCCGAATCCCCCCGGAACCAGGATTCCGTCCAGCCCTGCGAGCTTTTCCTCCACATTAGCGGATGTAAGCTCCTCGGAATCGATCCAGTGAATATGAACATGGGTGTTATGATAATAGCCCGCGTGGTATAAAGCTTCCGCCACGGATAAATACGCGTCGTGAAGCCCCACATATTTTCCCACAAGGCCAATATGCACTGTATGCAGTCTGGCTTTGATCTGCTCTACCATCTGCGTCCATTCGGTAAGATCGGGCATGGGGGCATCAATGCCAAGCTCTCGGCAGACCACCGAGGAAAAATTGGCTTTTTCCAGCATCAAAGGCGCTTCATACAGATTTGGAAGCGTGATATTTTCAATGACACAATCCGGCTTCACATTACAGAACAGAGATATCTTTTTGAATATGGATTCCTCCAAAGGTTCATCACAGCGGAGTACCACAATATTGGGATTGATCCCCATACCCTGCAGCTCCTTCACCGAATGCTGGGTAGGCTTGGATTTATGTTCATCCGATCCCCGCAGGAACGGAACCAATGTCACATGAATAAACAGGCTGTTTTCTCTTCCAACTTCCAAAGAAATCTGGCGAACAGCCTCTATAAAAGGCTGGGATTCAATATCTCCGATAGTTCCGCCGATTTCCGTAATCACCACATCCGCATGGGTTTTCTTGCCCACACTATATACAAATTCCTTGATTTCATTGGTAATATGGGGAATTACCTGCACGGTGGAACCCAAATATTCCCCGCGGCGCTCCTTATTGAGCACATTCCAGTAAACCTTCCCCGTAGTCAGATTGGAGTATTTATTAAGGTCCTCATCAATAAAACGCTCATAGTGACCCAGATCCAGGTCGGTTTCCGCCCCGTCCTCCGTGACATAAACCTCACCATGCTGATAAGGGCTCATTGTCCCCGGATCCACATTTATATACGGATCCAGTTTCTGCGCTGCCACCTTCAGACCCCGGGCTTTCAGAAGCCGTCCCAGAGATGCGGCGGTAATACCTTTTCCCAACCCTGAAACAACACCGCCTGTTACAAAAATATATTTCGTCATACTATTCTCCTCCCCGGACGTTTCTTTGGAAAAATTCTCCTGTTGGGTCATACCTTACTATGCCTCCAAATCTCGTAATCCATGCACCGTTTTTTTGTGTTTACCTAAAAGAAAAGGCAATGGGGCCTTTAATGTTTCACCATTAAAGACGCCATTGCCTTTATTTCACTATACAATTTACAAATGAATCAACAACAGGATACAAATATCAAATAAACGATCATGCTGTCTTCCTGACTAAATAGTATAATCTTTTCTCTTTATCTTGTCAACTGTTTTATTTTCCGCTGTCACCGTAGTTAGAAAGGACTCTCGCTGAAGGATCATCTACATCGCAGCCTTCCCAGGATTTGTTAGGCATCCAGAAGTCCGCAATCATTTCTCCCTGACCAGGATAATATTTTTCAAAGATATCGCGGTAAAGAAGGGATTCTTTTGTAAACGGGCGGGCGTGGCTGTATTTTTTGCAGCCTTCCTGAAACTCTTCTTCCGTATACTGGCTCTCAGCATATTCCTTCAAATAATCTACCATGGAATGGCCCACTGCATCGGAGAAAGCGGCCTTTTCACGCCACAATATTTCTTGGGGCAAATAGTCACCTTTTTCAAAAGCGTGGCGCAGAAGGTATTTGCCTTTTCCATATTTGTTGAGCTTCATCTCCGGATCCAGCGACATTACATATTTTACAAAATCAAGATCCCCAAAGGGAACTCTCGCTTCAAGAGAATGTACGGAAATACACCGATCCGCCCGAAGAACATCATACATATGCAGTTCCCGGATTCGTTTTTGCGCCTCCTTTTGGAATTCTTCGGCAGAAGGAGCAAAATCCGTATACTTATATCCAAACAGTTCGTCGGAAATCTCACCGGTAAGCAGCACCCGAATATCGGTTTGCTCGTGAATAGCTTTGCAAACCAGATACATGCCCATGCTGGCGCGAATAGTTGTGATGTCAAAAGTGCCCAAGATCTGGATAACGGTTTCCAAGGAGGAAAGTACATCCTGAGGGGTCATGTAGACTTCCTTATGATCGCTGCCGATATAATCGGCTACCTGCCTTGCATATTTCAGATCGATAGCGTCTTCACTCATACCGATAGCAAAAGTTTTGATGGGCTCCCGGCTCTTTTTAGCGGCGATGGCGCAAACAAGAGAAGAATCCAGTCCGCCGGAAAGCAGGAATCCTACTTTCGCGTCTGCCACAAGACGCTTTTCAACGCCCGCAACCAGTTTATCATGGATCTGGCGGCAAGCTGTTTCCAGATCGTCTTTACATACACTGTCAACCCCTGCAATATCGCAATAGGAAATAAATGCGCCATCCTTATAATAATGTCCAGGAGGAAACGGCATGATTTTCCCCGCAAGGCCTACAAGGTTTTTCGGCTCGCTGGCAAACAGGATAGCGCCTGCGTCGTCATATCCATAATATAGCGGACGAATTCCGATAGGATCTCTCGCAGCGATATATTCCTTCGTTTGCCCATCAAACAGGATACAGGCAAATTCCGCATCCAGCATGGCAAACATATCCGTTCCGTATTCGCGGTAAAGAGGAAGCAAAATTTCGCAGTCGCTGTCACTCTGAAAAGTATACCCCTTCTCCATAAGGAGCTTTTTTTCCTTCTCAAAGCCATACAGTTCCCCGTTGCAGACCACATAACTGCCATCCAGCTCAAAAGGCTGCATGCCGGAAGGGGTTAGCCCCATAATAGCCAGCCGGTGAAATCCTAAAAAGCCCTTTCCTGTATCCACGACGCGGCTGTCATCCGGCCCTCTGGAAAGAGTTCTTTCAAAACCCTCCATAAAAGCAGAATAGGCGGCACTGCTGCTGCAATAACCCATAATAGAACACATAGGAAGTATACCTCCGATATAATCAAAGTAATTCAGCATTCTATAGGGCAAGTGCTGCGCTCGCTGTGCCACCTATATTTTGTCTCATTCCCAGGCCTCCCATAAGGCCCTGCCGGCTAACGCGCGGCGTAACGGCGCACCTACTAAGAATTCTTCCGTTCAGCTTGCAGCTCGAAAAGTGTTTTTCATGCAGACCCCGCCATACGGTTTCCACCATCCCGTACTCTCTATGGGCGGAAACTGCATTACTCCTCTTTTCTCAAACGCTTTTCTTACTATACTTTTGTCAAAGGGATTATTCCACATCCTGCAGAGCGTCGTACCCTTCTTCGCCGGTGCGGACTTTCACAACGTTCTCTACGTCGTATACAAAGATCTTACCGTCTCCGATATGACCAGTATAAAGAACTTTCTTAGCTGTTTCGATAACGCTTCTCACAGGAACCTTGCTGACTACGATATCTACCTGGACCTTAGGCAGCAGGTTGGCTTCAACCTGAACACCACGATAGTATTCCGGTTTGCCCTTCTGGATACCGCATCCAAGCACATGAGATACCGTCATACCGGTAATACCAATATCCATCATTGCAGTCTTCAAAGCCTCAAAGCGGGATTCCTTACATACGATCTCAACCTTTGTAAATTTCGGGGTTCCCTCTTCGAAAGCAGGAACCTTTTTGACAGGAATGGCTTCCGCCACAGGCGTTTCACCGGTCACGGCTACAGCATCCGTAAATCCGTAATCCAGGCTTTCCACGGCAGGCACAAAGTCAGCGTATGCGCTGGGGAGACCATGCTCTGTGCTGTCGAGGCCTTTGATTTCCTCATCAGGAGAAACGCGAAGTCCAACTGTTTTCTTAATGATGGTAAACGAAATAATCATAAGTACAGTAGTCCATACAAGCACGGACACAATGCCCAGAAGCTGGATTCCAAAGAGTTTTGCGCTGCCTGTATAGAACAGTCCTTCCAGGCCAGCAGGTGCGGACGGGTTTGCCAGAAGACCTACGGCGAGAGTACCCCACACACCGTTTGCAAGATGTACACCAACAGCGCCCACCGGATCGTCAATATGCAGTTTCAGGTCGAGGAATTCCACTACTACCACGACCAGGATACCGGAAACTACGCCTACCACAACAGAACCAAATGCATCGAGAGCATCACATCCGGCTGTAATTCCTACAAGGCCTGCCAGGGAAGCGTTGAGACACATGGAAACATCCGGTTTGCCGTTCTTAATCCAAGTAAACACCATGGTTGTGCAAGTCGCAACAGCAGGGGCAATCGTTGTGGTGAGGAAAATGGATGCGAGAGAAGTTCCATCCCAAGCGGCCGCGCCGTTGAATCCATACCAACCAAACCAGAGAATGAAGCAGCCGAGAGCGCCCAGAGTAATGGAATGGCCGGGAATCGCGTTTACTTTGGTTACTTTACCGGTAGACTTATCCCTGACATATTTGCCAAGACGGGGACCTACCATTATAGCGCCAATAAGAGCTGTTACACCGCCAACCGAATGGATAGCAGCCGAACCGGCAAAATCGTGGAATCCCAACTGTGCAAGCCACCCCTGGGAGTTCCAGATCCAGCCCGCTTCAACAGGATACACAAAGAGCGAAATCACGCCGGAATAAATGCAATATGCCAAAAACTTCGTTCTTTCCGCCATGGAACCGGAAACAATCGTGGCTGCCGTAGCGCAGAACACCAGGTTAAATACAAAACTGGAGGCATTTTCCTGAATGAATCCGCCGAAATCGCTGAAGATCTTCAGATTTGGAATGCCAATCACTCCGAATACATAATCTTCCGCCATCATCAGGCTGAATCCCAGCAGCACAAATACTACCGTGCCGATACAGAAATCCATCAGGTTTTTCATTATAATATTGCCGGCGTTCTTTGCCCGGGTGAATCCGGTTTCTACCATGGCAAATCCTGCCTGCATGAAAAATACGAGCGCTGCACCAATTAAAAACCAAACGCCAAATACTTCGCTTGTAACCGTTTCTTCAACAAGCTTGATTACATCTTCGGCTACCATGTTCATCATCTCCTACTGAATATAACCATTTTATTTTACGCCAAACAGCAGATCCGCGTATGTGGGGAACGGCCAATACTTCTTGGCTGTCAGGGTTTCGGATTCATCGCAAGCCAGCCGCAGTTCACCCATCAAATTAAGAACCGTATCACGGATCATATAAGATTCCGCTTCTATATCCTCAGCATTGTGCAGAGCGAGAAGTGCGTCTTGCAATTCATCCGCCTTAAGCGCGATCCTATCCGTCAAAACAGAAAGTTTCCGAACGAGACCGGTTTCGTAACCGCAGGCAAGAGTTTGGTCGAGCGCCTTTTTCGCTGCCGCAGATTTTGCCACATCCGCTGCATACGCTTCCACCGCCGGGGCAATTTGCCTTTTTGCCATAGAAACCATGGTATTGGCTTCGATGACAACCGTCTTGCAATAGTTCTCCAGCATGATTTCGCATCTGGATTCCAGCTCCGCTTTGGAATATACACCATGGGCCGTAAGCATATCCACATTCTTCTTATCCAGCAGATGGGGCATGCAATCCGGTGTAGTGCGGTAATTGAGAAGCCCCCTCTTTTCCGTAGCTTCCTTAATCCAGCTGTCGTCATACCCGTTGCCGTTGAAAATAATGTTTTTATGATCCTTGATGGTTTTCCGGATCATTTCGTTAAGGGTGGTCTTAAAATCCTCCGCCTTTTCCAGACGATCCGCATAAATACGAAGGCTTTCCGCTACCGCGGAGTTCAGCATGATATTTGCACAAGCGATACTGTTGGAGGAACCCAGCATACGGAACTCAAACTTGTTTCCCGTAAAGGCAAAGGGAGAAGTTCTGTTGCGGTCTGTAGTATCCCGGTTGAATTTCGGCAAAACGTCTACACCAAGCTTCATTTGCGTCTTTTCAACGCCCTTGTAAGGCGTATCCGTTTCAATAGCTTCCAGAACCGCATTCAGTTCATCGCCGAGGAAAATGGAAACCACTGCAGGCGGCGCTTCATTTGCGCCCAAACGGTGATCGTTTCCGGCGGTTGCTACGGAAATTCGCAGCAGATCCTGGTAATCATCCACAGCCTTGATGACCGCACACAGGAACAAAAGGAATTGCGCGTTCTCATAAGGAGTCTCTCCGGGAGACAGAAGGTTTTGCCCTTCATCGGTTGCGATAGACCAGTTGTTATGTTTGCCGCTTCCGTTAACGCCTGCAAAGGGTTTTTCATGGAGAAGACATACCAGCCCGTGCTTCGCGGCTACTTTTTGCATGATCTCCATAGTCAGCTGGTTGTGATCCGTAGCAATATTGGTAGTGGTATAAATAGGCGCCAACTCATGCTGTGCAGGAGCAACCTCATTATGTTCCGTCTTGGCGAGGATACCCAGTTTCCAAAGTTCCTCGTTCAATTCCTCCATATAGGCCGCTACCCGGGGCTTGATAACGCCAAAATAGTGATCGTCCATTTCCTGCCCTTTGGGCGGCTTCGCGCCAAACAGGGTGCGTCCGGTAAACCGGAGATCTGGACGTTGATCGTACATTTCCTTCGTAACGAGAAAATATTCCTGCTCCGGGCCTACAGAGGATCGCACACATTTTGCTGTATCGTTTCCAAAGAGCCGCAAAATGCGAAGAGCTTGCTTATTAAGGGCCTCCATAGAACGAAGAAGCGGCGTTTTCTTATCCAGGGCATATCCATCATAGGAACAGAAGGCTGTAGGAATGCAAAGTGTCTTTCCTTTAATAAAAGCATAGGAGGTAGGATCCCACGCCGTATACCCTCTTGCCTCAAAGGTAGCTCTCAAACCGCCGGAAGGAAAAGAAGAAGCATCCGGTTCGCCTTTAATAAGCTCTTTCCCTGAAAACTCCATAATAACGCCGCCATCAGGAGATGGGGAAATAAAACTGTCATGCTTTTCTGCGGTGATACCGGTAAGCGGTTGGAACCAATGGGTATAATGGGTTGCTCCATTGGCAACAGCCCAATCCTTCATTGCGGTTGCCACCGCATTGGCAACACCGATATCCAGCTTGGCGCCCTCATCGATGGTCTTCTTCAAAGATTGATAAACTTCGGCGGACAGATTGGCTTTCATCACTCTGTCATCAAAGACCAGACATCCAAAATACGCAGGTACGCTTTCCATGATCAAATCTCCTTTTCGCTTGGTATATAAATAAAAGCAAAGCCGTCTTCCTTAAACACAAGGAAATTAAAGACGCCTTTGCCTTCATTTCATAAGTAATATAGATATTTTAAAAGTGCCTTGTAAAATGTAAAAAGCGCCTTTGAGCTTCATACTCAAAGACGCCTTTGCCTTTCACGATTGGTATTATACCTCCCTCCAAAACAGTTGTCAACCCCATTTTGCAATATTTTTTTATAATCCTGCATTTTTACCTGAGCTCATCCAATGAATTTAATTTTTTTCTTGACAAAATGAAAGTATAACGATATAATACTTGCAAATGAGCAAAGGCGTTCATTTTGGTGCAGGCTTATGCCTGGGCTGAAATGAACGCCTTTTCTTTATTCATATTCCCGGAAAGGAACGAAACCGATATGAAAGTTGAAGGACAAATACGAATCCCATCCGGATGTGCTATTGCTGCTGTTATCTCTAAAGAAGGGAAAAAGATGTCCGGAGAAAAGATCATCGACAGCATGAAACCCATGCATGACCGCTCCAACGGCCTTGGCGGCGGTTTTGCCGGATATGGCATTTATCCTGAATACAAGGATTTCTATGCGCTGCATATGTTTTTTGACCAGCGTGCCACCCGTAAAAACTGTGAGGTATTTCTGAAAGAACGCTTCGAGATTGTCAAATCTGAAATCATTCCAACCAGAAAAATACCTTCTATTACGGATGAACCTATTATATGGAGATATTTTGTTTCCCCACTGAAATCGGTTCTTGCTTCCATGCAGTTGGACGAAAAAGAATTCGTTGCCCGTACTGTAATGCAGATTAATACCGAAATGCATGGCGCGTATGTCTTTTCCAGTGGAAAAAATATGGGTACTTTCAAAGCCGTTGGATTTCCCGAAGACGTAGGTGTTTTTTATAAGCTGGAAGAATATCAAGGATATTCCTGGACAGCTCACGGCCGGTATCCCACCAATACCCCCGGATGGTGGGGCGGCGCTCATCCCTTTACTCTGCTGGACTGGTCCATCGTACATAACGGTGAAATTTCTTCCTATGACGCCAACCGTCGCTTTATAGAGATGTTCGGATATAAATGTACCCTGCAGACCGATACCGAGGTTATTACCTATATAATGGATTACCTGATTCGCCGGCAAGGGTTAACTCTTGGGGAGGCCGCCAGCGTCATCGCCGCTCCTTTCTGGAGCACAATCGAAGATAAAACCAACCGGGAAGACAAGGAGAAGCACATGTATCTGCGCACTCTCTTCCCCAGTCTGCTGATTACCGGTCCATTTTCTATTGTGTTCGGTTTTGACGGTGGGCTGATGGCCTTAAATGACCGCCTGAAGCTTCGTTCCATGGTAGTGGGAGAAAAAGACGACAAGGTGTTTATTGCCAGCGAAGAGGCAGCTATCCGCACTATGGAACCGGATGCAGAAAACATTTGGGCTCCCGCAGGCGGAGAACCGGTTGTTGTAAGAGTAAAGGACGGTGCATTCTAAAATGGGTGTAGAATTCATATATCCTGAGTTTGAGGTTATCCGAAACGATAACCGCTGCATCGCTTGCAGAGTTTGTGAGCGGCAATGTGCAAACGAAGTACATTTTTTTAATGCCGAACGCGGCGTTATGATGAGTGATGAAACGAAATGCGTAAACTGCCAGCGCTGTGTATCCCTCTGCCCTACCAGAGCTTTAAAGATCGTAAAAAGCGACTGTAAGCTTCGGGAGAATGCCAACTGGCAAGACGATACCATTAAGGAGATCTATAAGCAAGCCAACAGCGGCGCTGTTCTTTTGTCTTCTATGGGAAACCCTAAGCCCTTTCCTGTGTATTGGGATAAGATCCTGATTAACGCGTCCCAGGTCACCAACCCGTCTATCGATCCCCTGCGTGAGCCTATGGAGACCCGCGTCTTTTTAGGTAAAAAGCCGGATAAAGTCAAACGGGATGCAAACGGAAAGCTCCTCTGCGAGCTTCCTCCTCAATTGGAACTTTCCCTGCCAGTTATGTTCTCCGCTATGAGCTATGGTTCTATCAGTTACAACGCCCATGAATCCCTTGCCAGAGCTGCTACAGAACTGGGTATTTATTACAACACCGGCGAAGGCGGCCTCCACGAGGATTTCTATTGCTATGGCAAGAACACCATTGTCCAGGTAGCATCCGGCCGTTTTGGCGTTCATAAAGAATATTTGGAAGCCAGCGCAGCCGTTGAAATTAAGATGGGTCAGGGCGCTAAACCTGGAATCGGCGGGCATCTGCCCGGCGCAAAGATCGTAGGCGATGTTTCCCGCACCAGAATGATTCCGGAAGGGTCAGATGCCATTTCTCCCGCACCTCATCACGATATTTATTCCATTGAGGATCTCCGGCAGCTGGTATTCTCACTGAAAGAAGCCACGGAATATAAAAAGCCTATTATCGTAAAGGTAGCAGCTGTGCACAATATCGCCGCTATCGCCAGCGGTATCGCCAGAAGCGGAGCCGATATCATTGCCATCGACGGCTTCCGGGGCGGCACCGGAGCGGCGCCTACCAGGATCCGCGACAATGTAGGTATTCCCATTGAGCTTGCCCTGGCCGCCGTGGATCAGCGGCTCCGGGATGAAGGCATCCGCAACAATGTATCCCTTGTAGTAGGCGGAAGCATACGCAGCGCCTCAGACGTAGTAAAAGCCATCGCTCTCGGCGCAGACGCCTGTTATATCGCAACGGCGGCGGTTTTGGCTTTGGGATGCCATCTCTGCCGCACCTGCCAAAGCGGAAAATGCAACTGGGGTATTGCTACCCAGCGGCCCGACCTGGTCAAACGTCTTAATCCTGATATAGGAAGCGAACGACTGGTTAACCTGGTAAAAGCTTGGCAGCACGAAATCAAGGAACTGATGGGCGGTATGGGTATTAACTCCATCGAAGCTCTTCGGGGGAATCGTCTGATGCTGCGCGGAATAGGGCTCACCGAAAAAGAGCTGGAAATTCTGGGCATCCTGCACGCAGGCGAGTAAGGAGGGCTTTTGAAATGAAACGAGTTTATGTGAATGAAAAATGGTGCCTTGGCTGCCATTTGTGTGAATATAACTGTGCTTTTGCCAATTCCGGCATGCAGGATATGGCCACTGCTTTAAAAGGGAAACCTATTTATCCCCGCATCCATGTGGAAGAAAACGATACGATTTCCTATGCGGTTTCCTGCCGCCACTGCACCGATCCTATCTGTGTGAAAAGCTGTATCGCCGGCGCTCTTTCCCAGGAAGACGGCGTGATTCGTGTGGATCCGGAGAAATGCGTAGGTTGTTTGACCTGCGTCTTGGTGTGCCCCTACGGTGCGCTTGCGCCCAGTGAAAGCGGGGTCATGCAGAAATGCGAGCTGTGCCTGCAAAATTCCTGCGGCGAGCCCGCTTGTGTGAAGGGCTGCCCTAACAGGGCCATTGTATATGAGGAGAGGTGAGAGAACATGAACCAATATGTGATTATCGGAAACGGTGTAGCCGCTGTAGGCTGTATCGAAGGAATTCGTCAGGAGGATACCGAAGGAAAGATCATTGTCGTTTCAGAAGAAAAGCATGCGGTCTATTGCCGCCCTCTCATTTCCTATTATCTGGAAGGAAAAACGGATCTTGAACGTATGCAGTACCGCAGCGAGGATTATTATGAAAAAATGCATTGCGATGTCCTTTATGGCAAAAAGGCTGTAAAGATTGACGATGCTTCCAAAACGGTTATTCTCGATGACGGTTCTGCCCTGCCTTATACGGCTGTGTGCGTTGCAACCGGCTCTGTTCCTTTTGTCCCCCCTTTCTCCGGTCTGGACACCGTCAGCAAAAAGTTCTCTTTTATGACATTGGATGACACCTTGGCTTTGGAAACAGCCGTAACTCCTTCTTCCAAAGTTTTGATTATCGGCGCGGGGCTCATCGGCCTGAAATGTGCGGAGGGTCTAAAGGAAAGAGTGGCTGAAATTACAGTATGTGATCTGGCCGACCGCGTTCTCTCCAGTATTCTGGATTATGATTGCGCCTCAATTATGCAAAAGCATTTAGAAGAAAACGGCATCAAATTTCTTCTGAACGACAGCGTGGAAACATTCGAATCCGATACCGCTACCATGAAAAGCGGTAAAAAGATTGATTTTGATGTGCTGGTGTTGGCCGTAGGTGTCCGCGCCAATGTATCGTTAGTACGGGATATGGGCGGCGAAGTAAATCGCGGCATACTTGTAAACGATCATATGGAAACCACTGTGCCCAGGGTATATGCTGCGGGAGACTGCACGGAAGGCGACGATATTTCCTCCGGCCAAAAAAGGGTTCTGGCTATTCTGCCAAACGCGTATATGCAAGGCCATTGCGCAGGCGTTAACATGGCCGGCGGCAGCGATGCTTTTAGCAATCCCATTCCCATGAACTCTATCGGCTTCTTCGGGCTTCATTCCATGACCGCCGGCACATATTTCGGCAAAGAGGACGGCGGGGAAATGTATGAAGAAAAAACAGACAGAAAACTGAAGAGACTCTTTATCCGCAATGGATACCTTACCGGATTTATTTTGATCGGGGAAACAGAGAGGGCCGGTATTTACACTTCTTTAATCCGCCAAAAGATTCCTCTTGATTCCATTGATTTTGAATCTCTGAAAAAGACGGCGGCATTGGTGTCGTTCTCACCGGAAACTCGTGGAAAAATGTTGGGAGGCGTGGTATAATGATACAAATTCAAGCAGCAAATCTGGATTACAAAGAGCTCAACGAAAAACTGCGGGAAACAGAAGACGACTGCACCATTGAAAACTGCTGCGGCCAACGTTTTATCGCTACGGGTATGGCCGGCAGAACCGTTACCATTCACGGTGTCCCCGGAAACGCTTTGGGTGCCTATTTAAACGGTGCCTCCATCGTTGTCAAGGCAAACGCGCAGGATGCTGTTGGAGACACCATGAACGACGGCAGAATTCTTATTTACGGCAACGCGGGCGACGCCGTGGGATACGCCATGCGCGGAGGGGAGATTTACATTCGGGGCAATGCCGGTTACCGCGCGGGGATCCATATGAAGGAATACAAGGAAAAAGTTCCTGTTATTGTAATTGGCGGTGTTGCAGGAAGCTTTCTGGGTGAATACCAGGCAGGCGGCGTTATTATTGTCTTGGGGCTTGAAGCAGAAGGCAAACGTATTGTGGGCAACTTTCCTTGCACAGGTATGCATGGTGGGAAAATGTTTCTCCGCGGCAACTGTGAACAGATTCAATTTCCCAGCCAGGTAACCGCCAGGGCAGCCACTGAAGAGGATAAGAAGGAATTAAAAGAACACCTCTCTGCATATTGCAGGCTTTTTGATTTGGATTTGGAAGCCATTTTAGCTTCTCCTTTCACTGTGCTTACCCCGGACAGCAAAAACCCATATAAACAGATGTATGTTGCAAACTAAAAGAAAGCAGGTATCGTAATATGAAGTATTCAAAAGAAGAGGTACTGCAGTACGTCCAGGAGGATGACGTAAAATTTATTCGTCTTGCTTTTTGCGATGTCTTTGGCAAGCAAAAAAACATATCTATTATGCCGGATGAGCTTCCTCGGGCTTTTGAATACGGAATTGCTTTTGACGCTTCCGCAATAGCCGGATTCGGCGACGAAGAACGGTCTGATCTTCTGCTTCATCCGGAACCGGAGACCTTAATGCTGCTTCCATGGCGGCCGGAACACGGAAAGGTTGTCCGCATGTTCACCAATATTACTTATCCGGACGGCACTCCATTTGAGTGCGATACCCGAACCTTTTTGAAAAAAGCCGTGGAAGACGCTAAAAAAGCCGGTTATACCTTTGCTTTCGGTGCCGAACAGGAATTCTACCTGTTTGAATTGGACGAAAAAGGCGATCCCACTGCGATTCCTTACGATAAGGCGGGATATATGGATATCGCTCCCGAAGACCGGGGCGAAAATATACGCCGGGAGATTTGTCTTACCCTAGAGCAAATGGGGATTCGCCCGGAGAGCTCTCATCATGAAGAGGGGCCCGGGCAAAATGAAATTGATTTCCGCTATTCCGATCCTCTTACAGCAGCGGATAATACCCTCACTTTTCAAACGGTCGTTAAAACAGTTGCCCGTCAAAATGGTATTTTTGTGGATTTCAGCCCCAAACCTCTGGAGGGCAAGCCCGGCAATGGTTTTCATATCAATATATCCGTTAAGCCCTGCCCCGGTTCGGAAAACCTTTGTTATATGATCGCGGGAATTTTGGAGAAAATTCAAGATATGACCGCATTCCTGAATCCTACAGAAAAA
Source organism: uncultured Clostridia bacterium (assembly GCA_944380875.1). Taxonomy (GTDB): domain Bacteria; phylum Bacillota; class Clostridia; order Oscillospirales; family Acutalibacteraceae; genus UMGS1264. Next base: position 3,853 of record CALWJA010000026.1, on the reverse strand, counting down.
TCTTATATGCGATTCGGGATCCATAAGGCTCCCGGCTATGTATCCTGGTCCAGCGAAAACCGATCCCAGCTTGTGAGAATACCTGCGGCTGTAGGTGAATACCGCCGGGCTGAACTTCGCTCTCCTGATCCCATGGCAAATCCTTACCTTGCTTTTGGCCTGTTGATTTACGCGGGCCTTTATGGGATCGAGAACAAATTAGATCTGCCGAAACCAGCCAATTTTAACCTGTATAAAGCCGATATGGAAACTTTGGCAAGTTTTAAGCGGCTGCCGGAAAATCTCTCCTCTGCATGCAAAGTTGCTGCTGCCAGTGACTTTATCAGAGAGTATTTACCCGCCGCAATCCTGGATATTTACTGCAAAAAATAAAGCTGGCTGACAGGCTAAAAAGGTAGGGAGCAAATGTGAGTCTGAAAGAGTTGGTTTACAGCGTTATGGTAGTTTCGGCATCTGAAAAATTTAACGAAGCCCTGTCGACCCTTCTCCCCGAACTAAAATACAGCCCCGTGCATATTGTATCCAGCATTTCTGCAGCCAAGAGAGCGTTTGCCGAACGAAATTTCGATTTTGTTATTATAAATTCTCCTCTGCCGGATGATATTGGCATGCAATTTGCCATTGATTCCTGCAATGCAAAAGGAACCGTTGTTCTTTTGATTGTGCGGGCAGAGTTACATGCCGAAATGTGTGAAAAAGCTACGGTGCACGGTGTTTTTACCATTCCAAAGCCCACATCTAAGCAAATGATCGTCACAGCACTCAGCTGGATGGCAAGTGCCAGAGAAAGGCTCCGGAAATTCGAAAAGAAAACCCTTTCCATTGAAGAAAAGATGGAGGAAATACGGATCGTCAATAGAGCTAAGTGGCTTCTTATTACGGAACTCAAAATGGATGAACCGGAAGCGCACCGTTACATAGAAAAGCAAGCCATGGATCGCTGTGTTATGCGCCGGGAAGTGGCGGCCGAGATTATCAAAACGTATTCATAACAAAGCGCCCTTAGCCGTGTTAAACGGTTAAGGGCGTTTTATTATAGTGCTTAAGAGAATGTCCTCACAATAAGACTGCGGAACTTTAATCCGCCTTGCTTTCTCCTTTACTTTTCCAAAGCAAACCAATAGGCTTCTCTCACCCAACTCAGAAGTTCCTCGTCTATTTCTTCCGGCGTGCTGACTACCACATGATGCGTCCATCGATTGGGATATGGCTCCGTTTTCGCATCAATACGAGGAGACTCCAACGGGTGGCTTAGACCGAAAGTGATAACAATATAGACTTTGGGCATGTCTTTTTTCTTTCGCACTGGAAGCCGGGAAACACATGTGAACACATGCCGGTTGGAAAAGGAAATTTGAGTCTTTTGCACCCGAATTTGTACATCATGGGCATCCGTCATCACTCGCTCCCGGAATAATTCGTATAGCTGCAGCGCATCCGGCTGACCGTCAAAAAAGAATACTTCATCCATTCCCATCTTTTTCTCCTTTTTGTATCTATAGCTGTTATGAATGATTGAAGGGTATTTTTAATCCGGGTTATCAATATCTACTTTGGCATATATAAATGTATATTTCCATATTGCATTGAATACTGGCTTTGTTTTTTATTATACCATAAAATGGATTCTGCATACAGCCGTCTTTATAAAAAGCGCCGGCAGCCTCAAGACCGCCCGCACGTTTTTAAAACTCATACACAGATGATTTTTTATAGACAATTTCCTTCGCCGTTGCTTGAATTCTTTCCTCTTCCCAACTCACGCATTGGATTGGTGGATTTCCAACCCTTCAGTGAAAAGGCCTCGGAGGGCAGCCTTTTTAAGGTCTGTTTTTTCTGTATTCTATGTTTTAAAGGTCATGCTTGCCACCCTTTTAAAGGAAAACAGGTTTTACAAAAACACGATATAAACCGTTGCAAAATGATATCTTCCATATTCACTCACTGCCACCACTATGCGAAAAAATTTTTAATTATATTGATAAAAATAAAAAGGACTCCGATTATAAAAATTGGGAGTCCTTTTCATCTTATAAAGTCACTTAAAGCTCTTATTTCTTAATTGCAGTAAAAAACAACCTGCGAAAACCAAACAAAATATTACCATCAAATCTGATAGGGTATTCGGTTTTTGCTCTTTCTAATATTTCTGATTCAAGCTCTTTTCCTTTTTCTTCACTCAAAAAATCAAGATACGGACGAAGTTTTGCACTTTTCACCCATTCAATAAGAGCCCTATGGTCAGGCATACTGTGATAATATTTCGTTTCCCATATGTCAAATGATGATGAACATTCGGAAAGTATTTCATAATATTCATTAGAATCAAGTGTCATATTATTTTCGAGTTCTGCACCGTCAAATTCCCATTTAGGTTCAGACACCACTTCGTTTATAATACGATATAGTGGCTCATCATTGTTATATGGCATTTGCACAGCTAAGCAACCATTTGCATTCAGTTTTTCCATTAAAGCAGGCAAAAAAATCTTATGGTTAGGTATCCAATGAAAGCACGCATTGGAATACATAATATCAAACTTTCCTTCAATGGATAATGCATTACAAACACAAAAGTCAATATCGGGATTATCTTCCTTTGCTTTAGCAACCATATTCGGAGAGCTATCAATTCCAAGAAGCTTGGCTGTTGGGAATATCTCCTTTAATATTCTTGTGCTGTTTCCGGGGCCGCAACCAATATCTAACACAGATTTTGGAGTGTAGTGAGCAATTCGCATAGCTAAATCTCTTGCCGGTTGCGAACGCTGTTTTATAAATTTTTTATACTGTGTTGAATTCCAATCTGACATATTGGGCCCCTTCTATTTATAGCTTTCCATCAAATCCACTTATCATTATTTCCTCTGTTGCAAAACTTTTTCTGAGAAAGTGTTGTAAAATGTTGCACAAATATCTTGGCCATATGGGTAGTGTCCGCAGCCCCGCATAAATACCGAGTTTTTACGGTGTTTCACTTTATTCCCACTCGACAAAGCCTAATCAATTTTGTTTAAGAGTTATTCTTTGTCGTATTCGTGGTGCTTTTGATTATTTGATATATCCATATTATCCTGCCTATACGGGCTAATGTTATCAGTTTGTTATCAGGGCTGATAACGCTTGCCTTCCTTAGCACGGAGCAATATCATCTCGTCCGAAAATATTGTAGCAGATTTCAAGTTATATTGCAATAAGATTTCAAATTTTAGTTTCACAATATCTTATATCTGTGTTTTAAAAATTGTTGATATTGGGACGCTTCTATGGTATAATATTTTCCGAACACAGTATCAATAAGATGTGGTTTGAAAGTTGGTGAACAAGTGGACAAAAGGGAAACCATTAAAAACATAATAAATAACAACGGCGGCATTGCAAAAACCGCTGATTTTGTCTCCGAAGGGCTTTCCAACTATGATGTAGCCAACCTATGCAAAGAGGGTTATCTTGAGCGCGTCAGACATGGCTATTACCAACTCGCTGAGCAGGAAGATATAAAGGAAGAACAGGTACTTGCCTCTCTCCTTCCCGAAAGCATCGTATGCGTGGAATCGGCGCTGTTTTATTACGGCTACAGTGACTTTTCGCCCCGGCAATGGTCAATTGCCGTCCCACGTACCTTCTCACGGACAAGGCTGCATATCGATTCTTTGGCGACAAAGGTATATTTTGTACAGCCCACCTTGTTTGAAATCGGAAAAACAAGCGGGGATTTTAATGGAGTGCAGCTTGCTGTTTATGATCGGGAACGCACCATTTGCGACTGTTTCAAATACCGCACAAAGCTGGACAACGAAATGTTTAATAAGGCGCTCAATGCCTATGCTGCCGATAAAAAGAAGAACCTGAG
>CALWJA010000025.1 GCA_944380875.1 uncultured Clostridia bacterium | reverse complement strand
AAGGAGGGATTCGTATGATCGTTACTGCAACGGAATTTAAAACCAATCTCGGAAAATATCTGGAAATGGCAACGTCCCAGGATATTTTCATTACCAAGAACGGAAAAAGCATTGCCCGCCTCACAAGTCCCGCCGTCAATAAGCTGGCGCTTCTGGACGACCTTGTAGGGATCGTCCCGCAGGAGAAGGCAATGGATGAAAATACCATACGAGAGGAGCGGTTGTCCAGACAATGAGAATACTGATTGATACCAATGTCATTCTGGATATTGTCCAGAAACGGGAACCATTCTTCGCCGATTCCTACCAGGCGCTCCGCAAGGCCATTGAAACCGATGCGGAATGTCTGATCTCCGCATCCGCCGCCACGGATATTTTCTATATGCTTCGCAAGGCGTTCCAGTCCGCACAAAAAGCAAAAGAGCGGATCGAACAGCTTTCCCAGATTGTCACCTTTGCGGACGTACAGGGCGTAGATATTCATACCGCACTCATGCGCTCCATGCCGGACTTTGAAGACGCGGTTGTGGATGCCGTAGCTGAACGGAACGGCGCAAGCTATATCCTCACAAGGAATATCAAGGACTTTGCAGGTTCCTCCGTACCGGCGATCACGCCGACTGAGTTTTTGAAAAAGTAATGGGTACTGCCGCTCTTACCGGGTGGCAGTATTTTTATCCCCACCGACCGCCTTCACGGGCAGTAATCTCCGATTCTTCTTTCCCTAAAACAGTTTCTTGCTGAATAGGTTCTACGGAACCACTCTTCTGCACTGATTTTTATTACTGTTCCACCAATTTCTTTTATTGTACTCTTTACGTTCCGAAAATCAATGCAATATTTGAAATATATGTTTCTCTTCTGGAAAATCTCCGGGTTCTACGCCCTGGATCGGTATCCTTTTCTTGCCAGCACACCGAGATCAACTCTTACTATGTCCTCCCGACAAGTAAGCATTTAACTGTTTTCTTTCCAACTCTGCAGCATGGCATAGCTTGTTCTTGCTGATTTCCTTTTTAAGCCGCATTTCCTCAAGTTTTATTTTAATATACCCATACTCTATGAAATTGGCCCCTTTCACTCTTTATTATTCACCAAACTACCATCACTTCCCTTTATTCGTAAGTGGCAAATAAGACAGTGTATAGAAAAATAATCGTCAACCTTTTATACTGAAAGATCAACGATTATTGACATAGCTCCTTTACCTTTGGATTCTATGGTAGACAATCATCCAGATATTCAGGACGGAAATGATATGGTACTGACATTTCCACCGGATATGTGATAAGCTTTTATTGTCTATTTGGATCTCCGCCTACGCTCGATAATTGGCGTCGCAAGCCAAGTATCAAGCATAGGCAGAGTTTATTGATAGCCTTGCCGTTTTTTACTATTCTATTCTCCCCAACATAGTTGGAGGATTAGGCCTTTTATTAAAGCTAACTGTACTTCTATTTTTGAATACCCCTATCACCACTCCTGTTTTTACGTTTCTTATAAAAGTACCAAATGATGCAAAAAAGTAGAACCTCAAGCGCGTATAAGACCCCAATACAAATCACTTGAATCTGTGTGCTGAGCGGCGTATAAGCACTTACCGTGTTAAAATAACTCACCTGATTATTTTCGTCAATGATAACTTCTACAAGATTATTCGGCAAATGAATCGATGTTGAAAAAGGTCTTTCCTCTGAAATATATGTGGTAGCTTCCGGAAGATAACGATACCTGTCATAAAACCTCGCTTTTTCCAAAGCAACTATATAAGATTCCTTCAAAGATGTTTCAAAAAAGATAAATTTACAGTTGCTATCGGTATTTAGGGTTTCATCCAGCACAGTAGCATTCTGATAGGCAGGATCTATCTCAGCAATACTGCTGTCATCTGTATATCGAAAAACATTGTAGCAAAAAAAGCCAAAGACAATAGCTACATCTGCCAAAAGCAGCAATAAGAGAAGCAGCGGAATAATAAAATAATATTTTATCTTTTTCATAATAAGCTACCCCCTTACATATACTTTCAGAAAACATCATATGTTCTCTGATTATTTCCGATATAAACTTTTAGTGTTACTGTTATAGAACCTCCTAAGAGCGGCTGTTCAAAAGGCACTGAATATCGTACAGTTGCAGGACCGCTGGAATTTTCCTGCCATCTTTCTACCACTGTCTGCCCAGTAGAACCGTTAGGATCAGATACACTTCCTTTAGAATTTATTTTATCATAACTGCTCGTGTAAATGGTATAATCTAAAGCCGAAACGTACATCGTGCCTGAATACCCTGGAACTGTTAATATGATGTCTGTATTGGTTCTAGTATATCCACTTCCTGAAGAAGTAGAATTTGTGTAAAAATTACATGTATTTATAATATATGCACTTGTATCATTTGAATATTTCAAATATGTTACTTCGATATCATTGGATAATTTTCTTGTTTCATTTTGCACGAGTGTCTTATCTTCTGTGCTTTCCCATGCAGACACGGAATTCTTGGCTTTAGCAGTAGCCATATTATGCTCAGGAAATGCCTCTTCAATTATTGCAGCTACTTCTGCATCAGACAACCTGTCATCCGCTTTCTGAATTTCCGTAGCACCTGTTACAGTAGTGAGTGTGCCCAACATCATTAATACGCTCAAAAAAACTGTCAATAATTTCTTCAATTTCTTCATATACTTCATCTCCTTTCATGACTATTTAGCCGAATTATCGATGTTTTCATTTAACTCTGCCCATTGGTCTGTACCTCCCTCCAGTGTTTCTTAAAATTTGTCCGTTCCTTAATATGGCTAAATTATACCACGCCAAAAATTTCCTATCAATTATAATTGTTTTATAAATATTTATTCTTTTCTTTGTCTATTACAGAGAATTTTACTTTTTTATCATTTTTTATGTAACATTTACATTTTTAATCCGTATTATATAATGAAGAGATTTGGCTTATTACTTTATTGCTCTATCCAACATTTTTTGATAACTCCTTGCTCTCTCGATCTTTTCTTTCCTCTGTTTCATTTCGTCTATCTGCTCACATTCAGAAATTTTTTTCAGATCTTCCATCCTCCATCCCTCCAGATAAAGCTCCATCAGAAAATCAACCTGATCCGTCTCGGAACTCTTTCTTTTTACAAAATCAGTCATAAATGCTTTTCGATCTTTTTCTGCTCTTCTACTTTTTCTCTTTTTCATGTAGCAAACGACCTTGTTGATCGGTTTAAAAATTAATAGACCATCTTTTTCTTGTTTTTCGTTCCATACGACCAAACTTGTCTCTTCCTGATTCGCCATCTCTGACACTCCAGACATAAAACGCAATCTCCGCTGAAGTTGTTCTTTTTCTTTCTGTTCCTCTTTTAATGTTTCGGAAGCAATGGTCAATTTTTCCTTTATATCCTGAAGGTCGCATTCTAACTGTATGACAAGTTTCTGCAGTTTCTTATTCTCATCCTCCAGGGAACCATCCTTTTGATCTACTGAATTTTTCTGTACTTCCGTTTTCCCAGGTTCCTCTTTTTCTCTCTTGGCAGTAATTTCATTCAGCAAACGCAGGGTATCTTGGTATTGCTGCTGATCCCTTTTTACCCTCTCGATTTGTTCCTTATATACCTCTTCCATTCTTTTATATTCCTGGAAGACCGGACTCTCTTGAAAAAAAGTTTTTTCCTGCAGCTTTCGTCTCTCCAGACACATTTCTTCTGCACTTTCTTTTTTTGCCAGCTGCTGAATAACATCCAAACTTTCCTGGTCCAAGATACATCCGATCAGATAGGCCCGTGAATAAAAATTAAATTTCTTATTAACCAAAATTTGAATATATTCTTTTGGAATTTTTAAATTCATTGCATCCTGGATCTGATGTCTCATCGGTTCTTCCATTGGCGCAGTGAACCGTTTTATTTCTGCTTCATCATATACCATTTTTTTCATAACACAATGCCTCTCTTCTTGTCATTGCTCCGGATTTTTCGCAGCATCATCTGCTCACTCTTGATCCGTTTCAGCTGTTCTTTCGTTTCTTCGTTTCT
>CALWJA010000024.1 GCA_944380875.1 uncultured Clostridia bacterium | reverse complement strand
TGGAGAAACCTTCCATGAAAAACATCTTTGAACTTTCCGAAGATGAGCTCATGGATCTTGGATCCGATTTGCAGAATGCCTTTTCCGGTCTGATGGGAAGTTCCAGCAGTTCCTCCAGTTCCTTCTATTGATAGCAACTGTTGCACTTTTGGGCCGGGTCCTCTGCTAAGAGGTCCCCGGCCCTTTTTACTTTAGGATTCTGCCAACATGCAGTCATGCAAAACGGAGGCTCTCATATGAAGTGGTTTGTCCTTTGGAAGCGGGATGGAAAAATATTTTTCAAATCCCTGCTAGCAGCATTTCTTTCCAGCGCCGTTCTATTATCAGCCTGCGGCCTTCTGGCTTTTACAGGCGCTAAGATGACTGAATCTACCTTTACCCCCATGAAGGTAGGGCTGGTCTGCCTGGATTCCAGCCCGGAGGCTCGTTTGGCCGTCCAAATTCTCTCCGGCCAGGAAGATTTTCAGAATCTTCTGGATCTGGAACAGGAAGACACGGAGGAAACCGCTCTGAAAAAACTTCGGGATGGAGAATATGTGGGAGTAATCGTTTTGCCCCAAAATTTTATTCAGGACATCATATACGGCAAAAATACGCCGGGAAGAGTTATCACCGATTCCGCCTCCCCTCTGGAAGAAATGCTCCTTCGGGAATTGGCGCAGGCTGGCTCCAGGCTTCTTTCCGCCGGCCAGGCTGGTGTGTATTCTCTGCAGGACTCTCTTCGGGATGAAGGGCTTTCCGAGGAAGCCTGGCAAGACATGACCTTGAAAATCAATATGAATCTGATTGCAGAGGCTCTTTCTTCCTCTTCCGAACCTTTCCTCCGGGAAGAAATCCCCCTGGATGGTACTTCCCTACCCCTTCTGCCTCATTTTCTTTTAAGCTTTCTTGTATTTTTTCTTTTTGCTTCAGGAGCATTTTTCCAAAAGCTATTTACCCAGGATCGTTCTGCGGCGCTGTTGAACCGTTTCGCAGCCTGCGGGCTTTCTCCCGCTTCCTTTCTCATTTCCAAGCTCTTTTGGATATGCGTGTATGAAGTCCTTGCGGGAGGTATCCTCCTATCCTTACTTAGCGGCTATATAGATCTTGCTCCTACTGGGAAAACCTTATGGGAGGCCGTTCCCTTTGCGGGAGCAGGGCTACTGCTTGCCGGATCGTTTATTCTTTTCTGCTTCTCCCTTTTTTCCGGAGGAAAAGTATCCCTTCTTTTTCTACTGGCTGTCTCGGCAGGAGGGTTGCTTGTCAGCGGAGGCTGGATTCCTCTTTTCCTCCTTCCCGATTTTCTGCATTCGATCAGCGGATGGAATCTCCACGCCATATGTATGGAGCTCTTTTTGCCCCTCTTTGGCGTTCCCGGTAAGGGGAGCTCTCTCCTCTGTGCCCTGCTTTTATCCGCTGCCCTTGTAGGGATTTCTTTGCTTTCCCTCAGACGGACCTCCGGCAGAAAGGAGGCCGATACTCTGTGAAACAGCTCCGCTGTGTTTATATTTGCTTCGTGACGGCTCTGCGCCGCCTTCGTTCCAGTAAAGGTTTCTGGATTTCCCTTTTATTGATCCCAGTCTTGATGGCGGTAAGCCTATTGCTCTTTTCGACGCCAGAATCTTCCCCGGCCGCCGGGATCGCTTTCGACTCGGATTCCCCTTCGAAGGAAGCTCTTTCCTTCGCTTCCCTGCTGGAGGAAGACGGATTCGTTCTTATGGAAAAAGAAGACTTGCGGGAAGCGGTGGCGGGAGGCGAAGTGGACTGCGGTTTTCTCATTCCCGCTTCTTTTCCGGAAGGCGGCTCTTCCCCTGCAGAGGAAGGCAGTGTCCGGCTTTTTGTTTCCCAGCGAACTTCTTTGGATGCCTTTTTCCGAGAAAAAATAGCCGCCCGGCTCCTGTCTCTTTCTGCCCCGTCTCTGGCGGCAGGGATCGCGGAATACTACGGATTCCCAGGAAGAGAGGATGAGCTCAGGGAACGTTTTTCCGACCGATATCAAAACGGGGAACTTTTTTCCTTCACCTTTGAATCCATAGAAGGGGAACCGGCTGAAGAAAGCGGCAACATGCTTCCCGGGTTACTCTCGGGAATCCTCTCCCTATTTTGTTTTTCTGCTTTTCTTCTTTCCGCCGGCAGCCTTTCTCCCGGCAAAAATCGAGCTTTGGTAACGGCAATGGGCGGAAATTCCTATTTTTGGAAGCTTGCTTTTCCTCTGGGAATTTTACGGCTTTGTTTTACCTTTTTGATTGCAGAAGTTTCCCTTTTCCTGATTGATGCTTTTTTTCCGGGCGCCGTTCCTCTTTATATATGGGCCTCGCTGCCCTGGTATCTACCGGCATTGGCGGGAATGGAAGCCTTCTTCGCCGCCGTGTTTCCCTCTTCCGGCGTTTCTTTGCTTCCCGTTTTGTTTGCGGCTTCTCTGATCCTTTGCCCGATCTTTCTGGACATAACCGTATTTCTGCCGCTGCTGGAACCTCTTCGCTGGATTTTGCCGCCCTGCTGGCTGTATCTTCCCTCTGAAACTCCCGGGCTGCCGGCATGGCTCTGGCCTCTACTTTCCCTGCTGTGTCTGGCCGCCGGTTACAGCGCCCTTCTGCTGCGCTGCAAATTTTCCCGCCCCTGGAAGGCCATACGTTAGGTCTTCCGCCATTCTTGGCAACGAATTTTTACCTATAACTCTATTACTTATATTAACCAGAAAAGGAGATAGCTTCCGCCAAAAAATGCAAAGGAAACCACACCTGCCTTTTTTGAGGGAAGTTCATAGACAGTATGAAACTTGAAACCATGAGCGGATTTTTTAAAGCACGCGTTGATTCCTATGACGTCCACATGCTGGAAGAAGTTGCCGGCTGTCGGGAAGGGTATACCCGAATGGCCAACGCTCTTCCGGAACAAACCACATCTCTTTTAGATTTGGGCTGCGGGACCGGGCTGGAACTTCACGAAATATTCCACCGCTTCCCGGACGCGGCCGTTACAGGAATTGATCTTACAGACTCCATGCTGGAAGAACTCCGGCGAAAACATTTGAGCCCAAATCTTACTCTCATCTGCGGAGACTATTTTTCCCAGGATTTCGGCAAAGATCACTTTGATGCAGCCGTTTCTTTCCAATCCCTGCACCATTTCAAACCGGAAGCAAAGATAGGGCTTTATCAAAGGGTTTTAAACGCCCTAAAACCCGGCGGTGTTTATTTAGAATGCGATTACATGGCTGCCACAGCGAAAGAAGAGGCTTTTTATTTTGCAGAAAATGAACGACTTCGGGCGGAGCAGGGAATCCCGGAAGGCGTATTCTGCCACTACGACACACCATGCACACCGGAACATCAGCGCCAAATGCTGTTGGACACAGGATTTGTATCCTGTGAAATTCTCTGGCGGGAAGGCAATACAACCCTTTTGCGGGCCACCAGGGCAGAGGCATAAAGAAGGATTCAGAATGCGTAAATTTAAGTATTTTTTCTATGAAAATTACGATCCGGATGGAATACAATTTGAAGGAACAAACCCGCGTTCTCAGATTAACTCCCAAGTGGATGCTATTCTTTCCGTTGTGGCAGATTATCCTCCATATACCCTTTCATATGAAACACTATGCAGTAATTTTCCGGAAAAAACTATCCAAGGACTTTTAACCCAGGGTGTTCTTAGCCTAAAAGAAGGCAAAATTGTGTTTGATTCGCCTATCTTTCTCCGGGAAGACTTTCCTATTCTGCAATATTTTTTTGCAACCCAAGGCGCATACTTGGCCAACCTTTTGGAGGAAAAAAGAGATTGTCTTTTATTTTTAGCCAATAAAATTCACAATGGGTTTGAACCCGAAAGGAACCTATATCATATTCTGTGCTGTCATATTTTGGATGGCCTTCTGTTTGATTCCTTATCCGAAAAAGGTATCGTAGCTACATCACGACAGCATCCTTCCGGACTGGATTTTCTTGTAATTCTCTACGAAAACTGTGCGGAACTTAATTGTTTTTCCGATGGTCTTCTTTGCTCATGCAATCGATTTACAGATGGACATTATGCGCTGGAGTCTTTTGGAGATTCCAATGGAAAGAGAGTCGATTTTTACCGTTTCCTTCGTATGCGCGAATCCGGTCTTTCCCTACCCGCTACTTTTGATAAAGCGCAAAACATTTATGAACAGACTTATAGGAAAGCTTCTACTTCTGTATTTAAGTCAGAGTTTTTCTCCGAATTTCAAAAATTCATCCAAACCGGTATATGTTATTCCCCCTGTATAGAGCTGTTGGAAGCTTTTGGATATACAAAAAACGGCAAGCTGTGTGTACCCGTATTTCGAAGCTATGATCAAGATACGATTTTCTCCATTTATAAACTTGTTGAAAATGTATTGCTGGAACCAATTTGTAAGATTCTTAGCTCCTTGGATCAAACAACCCAGCTTTCATCCTGTGTTCATGGCGTTCCGATAAAAGAAATAGCGAATGAATCCTACCATATAGTATTTGGCCAGTTAAACGAAAATCTTGTTGACCGAGGCCTAGTTTCTACTCCTGAATGCAAGATTCGAGAAGGCCGATATCTGAAATCTATTGCAATTTCTTAGGTTTTAAAAAGCAGAGCCGAATCCCGGCTCTGCTTTTTCATATCCGTATATAGTTTTTGTCTTTTTCTCAAACAAAGGGCTAATAGGCTTATCCATATAAATACGCTCAATTGCCTCTGCAAAATGAGGCGCAACAGGTAAAACCGTTATTTATAGTTGTTGATAACAAACAATTTTAACAGTATTACAGCATTATAATATACAAAGCTCTACAAAAATTGCCAAAATTGTATTATTCAAAAAAAAGCTGCATGTATTGCTCGTATTGCTTGGTTTGCATTTTCCTTGTTTACTAATACAGTGACTTTAATTTCTGATGTCGAAATCATCTGTATATTAATATCATTCTGATAAAGTGCTTCAAACATTTTTGAAGCAACACCTGGCTGGAACTCCATTCCAGCACCAACTATTGATACTTTAGCCACGTTACAATCTGTAACGATGTTAGAAGCTCCAATTATGGTTATATAATCTTTCAGAAGCCCCAAAGTTGTATCTAAGTTGCTTTTAACTACAGTAAAACTAATATCTTTAGTGCCATTTCTACCGATGGACTGTAGAATAATATCTACATTAATGTTTTTAGATGAGAGTTTTGAGAATATCTTAAATGCTATTCCGGGTATATCTGGAACACCGATAATTGAAATTCTTGCGATATCTTCGTCTTTTGCAACACCACGGACTGGAGATTTATCTGCACTCACAATTTCTTGAACGATGGTACCTTGTTTGCGTGTGATACTGGACAACACTTCAAGGTTGATATGATACTTTTTGGCAATTTCCACTGAACGATTATGCAATACATTAGCTCCTAAGGTGGCTAATTCAAGCATTTCATCATATGTAATGAAATCAAGCTTTTTGGCGTTTGGTACTATTCTCGGATCTGTAGTAAAAACTCCGTCTACATCAGTATAGATTTGGCAAATTTCGGCTTTTAGCGCAGCTGCCATTGCAACAGCTGAAGTGTCAGACGCGCCTCTACCTAGGGTTGTGATATCGTTAAAAATATTTACCCCTTGAAAACCAGCCATAACAACTATATTTCCTTTTGCGAACTCGCTGAGGACCCTCTCGGTGTTGATCCTTTTAATATGGGCAGAGCCATAATGTGTATCCGTTTCTACACCGCATTGCCACCCCATAAGTGGAATTGCCGGTAAGCCTAGCTTTTCAAGAGCCATAGCAACCAATGCGGCAGAAGTAGCTTCTCCTGTTGACAGTAAAAGATCTTTTGAACGCAAGTTTGCTTTTGGATTGATTTCATTTGCTTTTGCTAAGAGCTCATCTGTATGATCACCTTGGGCCGATACCACCGCTAGCACATGGTATCCTTTTTGATAACTTTCGGCGATAATATTTGCTACATTAAAAATTCTTTCTGTATTTTTAACAGATGTACCACCAAATTTTTGAATAATAATGCTGTCCACTTTATTTCCCTCCTTTTTACAACTCAATAATTATCAGTGTATATTTTAACAGGTTGCAAACACTATGTGATATTACCATTTTCACCTTATATGCAATAAACCGTATGTGCTAATAGCTTTTTCTGTATTCCTAGCGTACCCCGTTCGGTTTGGTTTTTCCCTCAAACAAACAAAGGGCTGATAGGCTTATCCATATAAATACGCTCAATTGCCTCTGCAAAATGGGGCGCAACAGGCAAAATTGTCAGCTTGGAAGATCTCTTTTCCTCTTTCAAAGGCACCGTATCCAAAAGGATTACTTCCCGAATGGGACTTTCCTCCAGTCTCTCCACCGCCGGCCCGGAAAGAACTCCATGGGTAGCGCAGGCTGTAACCTCCAACGCGCCCCTTTCCATCATAGCCCGAGCTGCATTGCAGATACTTCCTGCCGTGTCGATCATATCGTCTACCAAAATTACCTTTTTGCCTTTTACGTCCCCGATAACGTTCATCACTTCGCTCTCGTTGGGGCGGGGGCGGCGTTTATCCACAATCGCCATAGGACATCCGATCTTGGCCGCAAATGTTCTTGCGCGGGTGACGGATCCCAAGTCGGGTGATACCACCACATAGCCATCCTTTACTTCGTCCCCCAGCCTCTCCCGGATAAAGGAAGCAAGCACCGGCGCTCCCAAAAGGTGATCCACTGGTATGTTGAAAAAGCCCTGTATCTGGGCCGCATGAAGATCCATGGTCAAAACTCTGTCCACACCCGCAGCAGTAATGAGATCTGCTACCAACTTGGCGGAAATCGGATCCCGCGCCCTGGCCTTCCGATCCTGACGGGCATAACCAAAATAAGGAATAACCGCCGTTATACGGGCAGCGGAAGCTCTCCGCATAGCGTCAGCCATAATCAGCATTTCCATCAAATTGTCATTTACCGGGTCACTGGTGGATTGGACAATAAAACAATCCGCTCCGCGAACCGTTTCCAAAAGAGAAACTGCCGTTTCACCGTCGCTGAATTTTCCTACCTGACTTCTTCCCAAGGGTATTTGCATACAGCTGCAAATCTGTTCCGCAGTCGATTTTCCCGCGCTGCCCGCAAAGATTTTGAATTCCTTGCCGTGAATACTCATTCCCGTCTCTTCCCTTCTTCGATATTGTATGAGAAAGCGCCCCGCTTCTCTAACATCCAAAGGTACGCAACACCTAAAATCTAACTATAAGCACACTGTTATGTAACTATTTAACAATAAAATTCAATACCTTCTTATCCGTGTTCACAAAGCCCGATCCGCAAATCTCAGGCAGCTTCAGTTTCCTTCAAATATTATCGCATAGATAAAGGGCAGTTCGCAAGAGTTTTCAGGTATTATTTTTCTTCTGACAAAGCCTATGGGCCGTAAAAGGATTTTTTTGTAAAATATTTATGGCCTGATTCTTGAAAAATATCTAGCAATTCCGCCAAAATTTTGCTATAATACTAGACGAGCTGTTAAGGAAAGAAATATGACATATGCTCGCTAGGCAAAATTTGATTAGGAGGTTATTGATTCATGAGCTACAAGTATGTATACCTGTTCTCTGAAGGCAACAAGGACATGCGTGAGCTCCTGGGCGGCAAAGGCGCCAACCTGGCTGAAATGACCAAGGCCGGCATGCCTGTTCCTCAGGGCTTCACTATTTCCACCGAAGCTTGCACCCAGTATTATAAAGACGGGCGCAAAATCAACGACGATATCCAGGCGCAGATCTATGAATATCTGGGCAAAATGGAAGAGATCTGCGGCAAGAAATTCGCCGATCCTGAGAATCCTCTTCTGGTTTCCGTTCGTTCCGGCGCTCGTGCTTCCATGCCCGGCATGATGGATACCATTCTGAACCTGGGCCTGAACGACGTTGTGGTCGAAGGGCTTGCCAAGTTCACCAACAACCCCCGTTTCGCATATGACTCCTATCGCCGTTTCATTCAGATGTTCTCCGACGTTGTTATGGAACTCTCCAAAAAGCGTTTCGAAGAAATCATCGACCAGCTGAAGGAAGAAAAGGGCGTCAAGATGGACACCGAGCTGGACACCGACGATATGAAAGAGCTTGTAAAGCGCTTTAAGGTTTTCTACAAAGAAGAAAAGGGCGAGGATTTCCCCTCCGATCCTAAGGTTCAGCTGATGGAAGCTGTTAAGGCTGTGTTCCGTTCTTGGGACAACCCCCGTGCTAACGTATACCGCCGCATGAACGAGATCCCCTATGATTGGGGTACCGCCGTTAACGTGCAGGCAATGGTATTCGGTAACTCCGGCGACCGTTCCGGCACAGGCGTTGCTTTCACCCGTAACCCTGCTACCGGCGAAAGAAAACTCTTCGGCGAATACCTGATCAATGCTCAGGGCGAAGACGTTGTTGCTGGTGTACGTACTCCCTCCCCCATCGCTCATCTCCAGGAGCAGATGCCTGAGGTGTATGCACAGTTTGCTGAGATTGCTGATCGTCTTGAGAAGCATTACAAGGATATGCAGGACATGGAGTTCACCATCGAAAACGGCAAGCTCTATATGCTGCAGACCCGTAACGGCAAGCGTACCGCTGCCGCTGCTCTGAAGATCGCCGTTGATCTGGTAGACGAAGGCATGATCGACGAGGAAGAGGCTGTTCTGCGCGTAGAGCCCAAGCAGCTCGATTCTCTGCTCCATCCCCAGTTCGACGCGGAAGCCGTTAAGAAGGCTGAAGTTATCGGCAAGGGTCTGGCTGCTTCCCCCGGAGCTGCCTGCGGCAAGGTTGTTTTCACTGCCGACGATGCAAAAGCATGGCATGAGAACGGCGAAAAAGTTGTTCTTGTCCGTCTCGAGACCTCTCCTGAGGATATCGAAGGCATGCAGGTTGCAGAAGGCATCCTGACTGTCCGTGGCGGCATGACCTCTCACGCTGCTGTTGTTGCCCGTGGTATGGGTACCTGCTGCGTTTCCGGCTGCGGCGACATCACCGTAGACTATGAGAACAAGCAGTTCACTCTGGGCGGCAAGGTTTACAAAGAGGGCGACTATATCTCCATCGACGGCTCCACCGGCAACATCTACGGCGAAGCCATCCCCACCGCTCCTGCTTCCATTTCCGGCGACTTCGGCCGCTTCATGGGCTGGGCGGATAAATTCCGTAAGCTGCAGGTATTCACCAATGCAGATACTCCTCGTGACGCCGCTCAGGCTAAGTCCTTCGGCGCAGAAGGCATCGGCCTCTGCCGTACTGAGCATATGTTCTTCGAGGGCGACCGTATTAAGGCTGTCCGCGAAATGATCGTTGCTAAGGACGTTGAGACCCGCAAGGCTGCTCTGGCTAAGGTTCTGCCTTATCAGCAGGGTGACTTCGAGGCTCTCTATGAAGTAATGGAAGGCCGTCCGGTTACCATTCGCTTCCTGGATCCTCCGCTCCACGAGTTCCTCCCCACTAAGGAAGAGGATATCGTTGAGATCGCCGGTGAATTGAACATCACTGTGGACGAGCTGAAGAATGTTATCGCTGGCCTCCACGAGTTCAACCCCATGATGGGCCATCGTGGCTGCCGTCTGGCTGTTTCCTATCCGGAAATTGCTGAGATGCAGACCACTGCTGTTATCAACGCAGCTATCAACGTAACCAAGAAGACCGGTATCGCTGTAAAGCCCTTGATTATGATCCCCCTGGTGGGCGAAGTCAAAGAGCTCAAATATGTTAAGGACGTTGTTACCTCCACTGCCGATAAGATCATTGCTGAATCCGGCATCGACATGAAGTATGAAGTAGGCACCATGATTGAGATCCCCCGCGCAGCTCTGACTGCAGACGAGATCGCTAAGGAAGCCGAATTCTTCAGCTTCGGCACCAACGACCTGACCCAGATGACCTTCGGCTTCAGCCGTGATGATGCAGGCAAGTTCCTGGATTATTACTATGAGAAGAAGATCTATGAGTCCGATCCCTTCGCACATCTGGATCAGAACGGCGTAGGCAAGCTGATCAAGATGGCTGCTGAGCTGGGCCGCAAGACCCGTCCTGACATCCATCTCGGCATCTGCGGCGAGCACGGCGGCGATCCGACCTCCGTTGAGTTCTGCCACAATGTAGGCCTGAACTATGTTTCCTGCAGCCCCTTCCGTGTGCCGATCGCACGTCTGGCTGCTGCTCAGGCTGCCGTTAAGGAAAAGAGAGCGAAATAAGCTTTCCTGCTTTTGCAGAACGGATAGAAACATGTAGCATATGAAAACTCCCCTGCTCCAGACGGAGCAGGGGAGTTTTTTACATATTGTATGCTGTACATTTCTACCGACAGAGGCTCAGCCGTTTCCCATTTTCATTTCTGCCCCTCTGTTTTTACCAGCGACGCCAGACGTTCCCAATATTCCCAGCACCATTCAAGCCCTTCCGGCTCCTGACCCTCCACTTTAGGCATATCAAAAGGAACACCCATTTTTCCTTCCGGATCTTCCGGGATCCTTTCCATGGAACCATACCAATTTCCCTGATAATGAGAGGATTTAAACCCGCCTGCCGGCTCCTTTTCAAAATCAAAAACATTGGAGAAAAAGCTGTGAGAACAACCGGAACCTCTGGTACAAATTTCCGGCATTTGAGTAAGGCCGCCGAAATAATTGCCATAAATTTCAGCAGGAAGCCCTTTGTCTTCCCGTGTAATGGCCTTTTCATCCCCAATGCTGATATTATACCGAAGAATGGTTTTTCCGCAATCCTTATTGT
>CALWJA010000023.1 GCA_944380875.1 uncultured Clostridia bacterium | reverse complement strand
AAAACAAAAGCCGGAATAGAAATAGATATCCGTGAAATTCATTGACAGAAGGAAGAGGGCGAGATATACTAAAAATACCATACAAAGGAGGTAAGGAAAGTGAAAAAGATTATATGTATGTTGCTGGTGTGTGTGCTATGTGTTACAGCGCTGGGAGGATGCCAGGGGCAGAAAGAGCCAATTACAGAGGATGATTTTAAATATTATAATGAAAATGGCCAGATACAGAACTTCAAGGAAGAAGATAAGGTTCATACAGTATCAAAAGGCGAAAAAATAGCAGGTAAAACACTGCAAACCAAACGAGGCGTAAAATTGGGCGATCCAATGTCTGTAATTGCGGAAAAATATGATCTAAGCGTGATATATACAGGGTATTATTATGAAAAACCTAACTTAAACGTGAAAGAACTGAAAGAGTTAAATGATAGTTTTCCTACGGCAGAAGACGCATTTAACCATCTGGATGAAATAAAAGCTAAAGTGGATAATGAAGAGACAGACTATATGGTGTTTACCTCATATTTGTTGGATAGCGGCGAAATTCTTTTAAATCGCGAAGATCTTAATGGTAGATCTGGTTATGCAATGGTATTTACTATAATTCCAAAAGACGGAGACTTTATTATAAGTGAAATTGTTCTTCAGAGAACTATATAATACCGAGAGATAAGTAATGCAAAAATTTACACCAAACCCGCACCATTTGGCGCGGGTTTTTTATTGTAAATTATTAGGGAGAAAGGGGAGGAGGCGTTCTGACAGCGCCATTAAAGTCAAAGCCAACACTATACCATATATTTAAAGGAGGAGCATATTTTGATTATCGATTTAGCAGAACTATAAAAATAGAAGAATAAACCAGTAATCTATAATATGAAAAAACCAGCATAAAAAACAAAAGCCGGAATAGAAATAGATATCTGTGAAATTCGTTGACAGAAGAAAAAGGGTGAGATATACTAAAAATACCATACAAAGGAGGTAGGGAAAGTGAAAAAGATTATATGTATGTTGCTGGCGTGTATGTTATGTGTTACGGCGCTGGGAGGATGCACGAGAGGCAGCGCTTCTCTTACAAAAGAAGATTTTTATACATATGATGAAGTTGGAAATGTTATTGAAGAAGAAAGCGGATCGTTTAGAAAAATGATTGAAGGATGGAAAGTGTACGATTATCCAGATTATTCAGGTAACCCGAACTATCCCGATTGGCATACTAAGAGAGGTATTTACGTTGGAGATAGTGCCTATAAAATTCTTTTTTTATATCCCATGGATGAGGCAGAGTGTTTTGGATATGATCAAAACGATGATGAGAAGCTAAACCAATATGATACTATATCAGAAAAAATACAACATTCAGGAGAGTTTGCAAGAGGAATAGAGATTTTCTTTGGTGTTGTAGAGGATAAAGAGGGAAAACTGTTCACATATAAGGAAGTTGAGGAAGGTCTTGTTGATGAAACAAATATAGTTAGAAAATCATATTTAGCTTTTACTATAAAAGATAAAAAAGTTTACTCAATTGTTTTGTGGCGTCGTACATTAAGCAACTGAGATCACCAAAGAAAAAAGTATAGGATATACTCAAAATACCATACAAAGGAGGCAAGGAAAGTGAAAAAGATAATATGTATGTTGCTGGCGTGTATGTTATGTGTTACGGCGCTGGGAGGGTGTGTGGTAGACCTGAAGGAACCATTGACAGTAGAAGATTTCTATGTATACGATAGAGATGGGGAAATTACAGAAGAATTTCAAGAATATATGGATAATTTGGGGAGTAGATCCGGTACAGCGCTTATGGAGAAAGGCGAGCGAACATACAGGGGAATAAAGGAAGGCGATCATGCGGAAGATGTATTAGAAAAATATCCTATAGAATTCTTTAAAGTTACGGACGGCGTATTGGAAGAGGAGCAGCAGGAAATTGTAGATTCCTATAACGGCAATGTGAGAAGAATGCTTGCAGATGCCGAGAAGATTCCGTTTTTTGGTATAGAGGTACATGTATGGGTAGATAAGGAAGGAAAGTGCCACGTGTATAGCGGATCAACAGGAGATATTGCGGATAATGAGGAGGCGGTAAGCACTTGGATGCTGAGTTTCTTTTTTAAGGAGGATGAGATTCGTAGTGTTGCTATAGTATTAACGCCAGACGCACAGGGATATATTCACGATTTCTGGAAGAACAGGACATACAAATAAGGGCAGTAAAAAACCAGCTTCTGAAAAGAAGCTGGTTTTTAATATTCAATGAGGAGGAATTTACATGCAGGTTAATTATCCATGGATGAATGCAGACGGATTAAAGGAAGCAGAAACCTATTTCAAAGAAGTGGATCGACTTGGCAAGAAAATTATAGGCGGAACAATTGACACTATATGGAAAACGACTGCCAAAATAATAGATAACAGCCGTATAACTGCAGAAACAGGGATAAATGTGGTTGGAGACGCCATACAGTCAGCGTCAAAAAATGCATTTCAAACAGTACAGTATAATATAAACCAGACGAGTGGGGTTATGAGCCAAAACTTAATAACGCCGATGGAGGAAGCGTTTTCTCAATTTCCAGGGCAGATTTCTTCTGTATTTTCCAGTTTGAAGGAAAATTCCAGTGAAATCAGCAAAATTTTTGATGGCACAACAGATATGTTAAATGGGATTTCTTCCCAATTTAAAAATCTGTCTTCCAATAAAGATGGAGGAATTGGAGGAGTCATTGAAAGTTTAATGAGACTCACCTCTAAAGGCGGTATTATTGCCGATGTAGTAGGAGCTATATCCACTGTAGGCGGTGCTATTTCGTCTGCAATAGATCAATGGCATGAAGCTGCGGTTCAAGCAAATTTAGAAGAGCATTTTGGTGATATAACCTTATCAATAGAAGACATAGAAGATGCTGCAAAGGCATTGACAGAAAATGAATGGACTATAAAAATTGATGCAATACTCGCCGCCAAGGAAAAAATACAATACTTGGAACAAGATGTTCAGGCATCTCTGGAAGAGATTAACCGAACAAATTGGAAAGTAAGAATTGGTATAGAGCTCGGAGAAGATGAAAAAGAACAATATAAGCAGTCTTTAAACAATTATGTCTCTGGAATTCTATCCTATATGGAAGGAAACCATTACGCGGCAACACTCACTATTGATACATTTGCACGTCCGGGCAGTGAGGATAAAAAAAATCTTACGGAATATGTAAATGAATATTATAATAGTGCCTATTCGGAGTTGCAACGATGGGGAACTATTATGGCAGAGGAAGTAAATACTGCTTTGGAGGATGGAATTTTAACAGAAGCAGAAATAGATACGATTCAAAACGCCTTGAATAATTTGCAAGAATATGCTAGAAAAGAAAAAGAATATGAAGAAAAAGCGAACTTTTTCGTTGTCAGCCGAAAAGTAGACAAAAAAGGTGTATCATTAGAGTCTATAGAAAATTTTGTTGCAGAATCCATTGCCTATGCAGACGAATCATGGGCGGAACAGGAAGAAGTATTAAAAGAGCAAGTAAAAAACGCGTTAAAAGCTAAAGACAGTGGTCTTTCTAATCGAGAGTTTGACAATATTATCAAGCAGGCATATATTGATTCTTACACTAAAGGGTCAGAGGCTTATGTGGACATTCATAACACATCTGTGGATTCCATTGCAAACGCCTATGCAATGGAATTAAATCAATATAAAACAAAATTGGCAGAAAAGTTTGATTATGCTTTTCAGCAAGATGCAACCAAAGACAACCCTCGAGATTTCTTTTTTAGATATGAAGATGCTTTGGAATCAACAATAGGAAGCATGAACTGGAAAGTGAGCGAAGCGGTAGGTACAGCTTTGCAAAGCTTACAGGCACCCCAGGGAAAGCTGGAAGAAATTGCCTCTTATTATCGTGAATTGGGATATGTGCCTGCACAGAATATAGTATCGTCACTGCAAGATAGTTATATGCTGGAATTGTTGTCTGGTGACGCTACCCATCTTTATGATGTAGTGGCTGGCAGTATTGCAAATTCTCCGGCTAAGCGGGAAATTATTGCCCAGCTTGTAACTGATGGAGCTATATTTCCTACGGCATTGGCCGATTCATTGAGGAATAATTATGGTTTGGCGCTAATAAAAGAAAGCGGGCAATACATATGGAGAACCGTGGGAAATGTAGCTGCCATGAACGCGGAAGATATTAAAAAACAATTTTCAGAAATTGGGATTACTCTTCCGAATTCATTAGCAGCTTCGCTTGCAGATGAGGACGGAGCGGTTGCTCGTGAAATGTTTTTGCTTTTTGATCAGATAAAGAGTGGAATCGAAGTGAGTGCCCCCTTTATGCGAGATACGTTAAAGATTATGGGGATTGACGTAACAGATGGTTTAATAGAATCGATTTTAGAGCAGGAACCAAATGTACAGATGGGTGTTATAAATATGTTATATGGAATGAAGGGTGCTGTTGATACAGAAAAATTTGATATTCTGAATTCTATGTACACATATGGTATTGAAGTACCTAATAGCATGATGAAAGGTATGAAGGAAAACTATGCTGTCTTGGAAGAAGGCGCTAAAGGAGCAGCATATATTATAGATATGACTACTGGTACAGCAATAGAAGAAATAAGCCCTAGTTTTGGAAAATACTTAACAGACATGGGGTTAAGCGGTTTTAGTAGCATGAATAGTGCGTTGAAAAATAAAAAACTGAATGCCCCAAAAATGAAGGATATAGATGCAGATGCATATATCAATAAAACACAGAAAAGTTTTTCAGGAAAATCGGTACAAGTAACAGCAGACTTAAAACCAGGTTCTTGGTGGTCAAAACTTTTTGGATTTTTACCTGGAAGAGCCACCGGCGGCATTGTGGAAAGCCCTGAAATCGCGCTGATCGGCGAAGCCGGGCCGGAAAGCATTATTCCTCTTTCCAGCTCAAAGCGAACCCGTGCCCTGGAGCTTTACACCCAAACAAGCGAAGCTTTGGGAGTAGACGAGCAGATTACCCGGGCAGCGGTAATGAGCAGCGTTTCCGGAAGCCGGGCAGCCATGGCTTTTCTGGCGGCGGGCCCTGTTCCTTCGGAAAATCGGGTAGAGATCAACTATAAAAAGCTGGCGCAGGAGCTTTACGGCGCATTAAGCGCTTCGCCTATTCAGGTGAAGCCCAGCTTTACAGTGACGGGAGGCGATATATATCTGGATACCACAAAAGCAGGTAAAGCCCTGGCGCCGCATATAGATGCGGAACTGGGAAGAATCAACCATAGAAGGGAGCGCGGAATATGATTGCGGATACGGTGACATTTGGCGAACATAGCCAGGAAGAATTTAAACTGATTCCTTCCAGCATAGAGGTAGAAAGCCCCGATCCTGTGACCTACACGGTGGATGTGCCCGGTAGGGACGGGGATCTGGATTTTACCGAAGCGCTGGACGGGCGAGTGCATTATAAGCCCCGAAATATTTCCATGGAGTTTTATTGCTTTGGAGAGGACGAGGAGCTTTCGGAACTGGAGCAGAATTGCATCAATACCCTGCACGGTAAGAAAATGAAAATATTTTTTGACGCCGACCCGAATTATTACTATTGGGGTCGGCTTTCTGTTTCCTGGAGTTATGGGGATAATCTGGATACGGTTTCCATACATGCGGATTGCGACCCCTATAAATACAAGATACAGGAAACCGTTGCGGAATACGATGTAAGCGGAACACAGGAGATCAACCTGGAAAATGGGGGTTGGCTGCCGGTTTCCCCTCTAATTGAAACGGATGGGGAAATGCAGATCACCTTTGGAAATACAATTGTGAGGATAAGCCCCGGAGCGCAGAAGGCACCGGGGCTTATCCTTTCCAGAGGGAGCACGGCGCTTACTCTGAAGGGAACAGGCCATGTGAAGTTTACATATAGGGAGGGAGCGCTCTAATGTATATGGTTTACTGCGGAGATCTCATTCTTTACGATCCCCGCATAAAAGAACTGACCTTGGAAAGTCCGTCTTTGCAATTGGAGGTAAATAAATCGGGAACCTTTACGTTTACGATTTGCTCCGACCATCCCTATTACAATCGGATAGAACGGTTCCGATCCATTATTCGGGTGGAAAAGGACGGAAGCCTGCTTTTCCGAGGTCGGGTTATTTCCGAGGAAATAGAATTTTATGGTGAAAAGACCCTTACCTGTGAGGGAGAGCTTTCCTTCCTGCTGGATAGCCGTATCCGCCCTTTTTCGTATACAGGAACCCCGGCCGGATTATTTCGGCAGCTGCTTATGTATCACAACCAGGATCTAGAAAAGGAGCCGGAAAAACAGTTTCTCCCGGGAAAAGCGGAGGATTGGGAAACAGAATGGGAAGAGGAGGAAGCATTCACAGTAGATTCCGATACATGCCAATCTACTTTCGATGCTTTGAATAAGCATCTGCTGGATACGTTCGGCGGTTATCTTCGTGTGCGCCACGAAAGCGATGGGGTGTATCTGGATTATCTAAAAGATTTTGATTTTACAAGCGGGCAGGAAATTGTATTTGGAGAGAATCTTTTGGAATACTCCCGGGAAGTGGAAACCGATTCGATAATAACGGCGTTGGTTCCTTATGGGGCGCAGATCAAAGACGATTCTTCCGACGTGACCTCTTCCAAAAAGAGGGTAACAATTGAAGAAGTCAACGGCGGAAGCGACTTGATTTGGAATGAGGAAGCGGTGGATCGATATGGCTGGATCTTGGGTTCTAACACCTGGAATGATGTGGAAGATCCAGGAAAGCTTTTGGCTGTGGCCCAGGAATATTTGCTGGAACATACAAAATTGAATATTCAGCTGGAACTTTCCGCCGTCGATCTCTCCCAGATGGATACCTCCTACGACGATTTCCGATTGGGCCAATATGTATTTGTAACCTCAGAGCCCCATGGAATGGAACGGGAAAAGTACCTCATCACCAAGCTTTCCCTGAAGCTGCTGGAACCGGCCCAGAACACCCTTACCCTGGGGAAGGCGTATTCCACCTTCACGGATGAAACCCACAAGCAGAACCAGCAGGTTTCCGATCTGGTTACGGTAATCAATACCGTATATGCGGATTACATCACAAACGATTCCGTAACTTCCATCGTGAACGATCTTTACAGCCGGATCGAGCAGACCTCGGAGGAAATCCTCTCCACGGTGGGGGAAAACTATGTGACATCCGACGGTTTTCAGGAAGAGATCGGCACCCAGCTTTCCCAGACGGCTTCCCAGTGGGAAATGACTTTCAATTCCTTCGTTTCCCAGCAGGAGGAAATCAACGGCTCTGTGGAAACGCAGTTTTCGGATATCCAGAAATATATCCGCTATGT
>CALWJA010000022.1 GCA_944380875.1 uncultured Clostridia bacterium | reverse complement strand
ACACCGATGAGCGTTTGAGACAGTGCATTTGCCACCTGGCTCATATCAAGATTAGTCAGGAATCCTGCCAGCGTCTCAATAGCAATTTTGAATCTTGACCACAGAAGCTGTCCAAACGCACGCCAGTCAACCTCTGAAAGAGCACGATTGAGCATTGCGGCCAGAGAAGCGCCGAGATTCTTCCAGTCAAACGTATAAATGAGATTCACAAGGAATTGAAACGCCAGATTCAGCCCAGAGCCGAGAGCCGCGCCTATCACTTCCCAGTCTATCCAGTTTACGAAATCATTGAATGCGTTTGAGATCTCCTGTCCCAGCAGCCGAACCTTATCCACCACGCCCGGAAATGAGAACGCTTGATATAAATTGGAGGAGAACGTATTGGCTGTGTTCGCTATGCCAGAGAGTGCATTTCTCAAAGCAGGAATACCCGTATTGAGCAGATAATCCAGGAATGCGCTGAAAGCCTCGCCCCATGAATCGAAGCTGAGTGGTTCAACCGGGACTTCCTCAAACATTTCGCTCGGTGAGGGGCCTGTATATCCGCCTGAATCTGAATTGTCTTTCGTCTCCAGCTTATTGATTTCATCCAGCGGCGACAGGTAACCCTCCATCGCCTTCTCTGCGTCTTTTGCTCCACTGGCTGAATCCTCCAGAGATGCCGCATAATCTTCTTGTACGGCCACCGCCTTCGTGAATGTTTTCTGCCCGGTAAGAGCTGCGAAAAGCCGTCCGACCGCCGCTGCCGCCGCAGATAACATATTGATAAATTTACTCAGAATAGGAGCAATTACATTCAATATTGGCGCAAAGGCTGTCGCAAAAGAGTTCTTAAGCTGTGTCAGGCTTGATTTCAGCATAGAAAGGCTCTTGTTCGTTGTGCCGGAATACTTCGCCAGGTTTTGAAATCCTTCTCCGATTGATGTAAAGATCCCGGAAAACGCCCGGAAGGCCACACCCATCAGCAGGCCGTTTTTCAGCATTGAGCCCAGCGAATACCCTGCCTTGTTACTGTTTTTATGTACACTTAATATTCCTGCTGATAGACGTTTAAATCCGCCTATAATACCTTTTCCTGCCATCTGCGCAAAAGATAACGCCGCTTTAAATGTAACCTTTATTAAACGTTTCACGCCGCTGAATATGGTCAAAAGCGTCCTCTTAAGAAGACCTGACTGCAGAGCTGCAGTTAAAGCACTTTTCGCATATTCCGCTACTGTCATCCTCAAACGAGAAAAAGATGAAGCCAAACTATTGTTTGTGCTTTGTAAAACCTCCTCCTGTCCTGTCAAAGCTGACACATTGGCAGAAGCCCCACTCACTGCTCCTGAAGCTCCCACATTCTGACCAGCCATATTCATCTGCTGGAGCTTTATCCTTGCCTCATCAAGTCGCTTATTTAATGCCACAATCTCGGCAGCAATCCCTCTGTACATACTGTCATTTTCTGAGCCTCCCAAATCCAAAAACATCTGCTGTTCCTTATTGAGCAGTTCCAGCCGTTCCTCCAGTGTCTGAATTTCTGTCGCAAGAGCTCTATACTCCTGTGTCGGGGGTGACTGCATAGCAGTTTGCTGTTTGATTGATTCCAAAGCTGTTTCTGTACTTTTTGTCATAGCTTTGCTGATAGAATCTCTCTGGTTTGATACAGAAGATGCCATCCTTTTTACAGCTTTCTTGACTTCCTCTGTACCTACTGCAATTCCATTCGTATCTACTTGTGTATCTATTGTTATTGTACCGTCCGCCATATTACATCTCCTTTAACCATTTATCCGCTAAATCGCTAAACTTATCAATAAATTCATCCATCTGTTTTATTCCTGGTATATCTGTTCCAAAAGTCTTTTGACACGCATTCTCATCTTCAAAAAAATCATTAAACGCACTGGCCACCTTCTTTCGGTACATAGTTGTATCTATAGATTCGCCTGGCATCTTCCCTCGTATCGCTTTTTTGTACGCTATCATAATGCGGTTTGAAAATGCCTTAAACCGTTCCGGCCGTGAAAAATCAACCTGAAGGTAGCCGCCTCGCACTTGAATTGTCTTAAGCATCTTTGCCATTTTCTTTTCCTCCAATCCTGTCATATATCACTGCCAATTCAAGCATCACAATAAATAGCATAATGTCTGCCAGTATTAATAAAATTCCCATAATCATTTTCCAATCTCCTTAATCCTGCGCGCATCGTGTCTATAAACTAAGAATTATTTTCCAATTCCAGAGCCTTTAAAACCAGGTTCGCAGAATAAAATATAGCATTAGCCTCTTTTGCAGTGATTTCACCATTTAATACCATATTATTGACACGAGCTAAAGAGCGTCTCACTTGCGTTGCTGTGTTCCAGCGGAGTTTTTTCTTCTTTACCCCAGCTTCCCTTTGCTGCATTAACTGTGACAGTCGATACCTTTCTGCTAAATCGCTCATACACCAATCTCCTCCGTATCTATAATCGTTATGTCCTTTTGAGGAGGATACATTTCCGCAATTTGTCGTAACTGCTTATAAACTATATCCTTCTTTTTTGAACATATCCGAATGCTGCTGGCTTCGTATCTTGACCTCTCTCGTCCTTTTTCCTGAAGCAAGAGCAAACCTTCATACTTTTTCTGCTCTTTCAGGTATGAAATCATTGCAAGAACTACAAAATATTGTTCGCTTTTTCCTGCTTTCAAAGCTTCCATTTGCATTATATCTCCTTAAATTTTGTCATATAGTTTTGACTGTCTGCCTCCAGAATCAAGGAATTTACTGCTATATACCATACCCCAAACTATCACATCACCTCATCTTTCCCGATTCCATTTCCTCTAATTCTGGTATTTGCACTGTCATCTTTTCTCTTGCCGGATAGAGCAGATTAAACTCCTGAAGCATTTTCACCAGCGTTGGCACATTGTTTGCATACAGTACCGCCCCCAGAGGCTTATTATCCTGCTTGTCCCGCGTCCGATGAAACATAACCATAGCAGCAAAAGCCCTGCGCTCCCTGTCCCATTCCACCGTGATAAAGTTAATCCGCAGATACTTCCCTTTTGCTTTTCTAGGCTCAAGTACAATTTCCCGCATTGCGTCCCGTCCTCCTATCCCTTATAATCGAAATAGGCCAGACCGCCGCCCCTGCTGCTGTTGAGTTCTCCTGCTCCCGGCAGGGGCTATTTCATTTCATTGCGAATATCCTTTGCCGCGGTATCTACAACAGAGAGCAGCCGATGATACTTTACCCGGACAAATCCGCTATAAAACAGACTTCGCAACTTTCTTAAAATACCTGATAAAAAGGAACGGTGGTAAGCCTCTGCCGCCACAAGCTGCCGTATCTGCTTATCTCCGCATTTGACATATAGCTTTATCAGATTGATGGCTTCCAGTTCCCGCCGCCTCAATGCCCCCAGTTTTCAGGATAAGCCCAAGGCTTAAAAACGGCGCTTCAAGCGGCTCTCTGGTCTTAATTGCAATAAAAACTTTCTCTCTAGAATTCATCTCTTGTCCTCCACACTATCAAAAATCTGCTCCAAAATAGCCTTTAATTCTCCCGCTTCTTCCTCTGTCAGCACCAGACCTTTTTGCATCCGATCATCCTGTCGATTCCAGCGGCGCAAATCCAACTTGGCGGGCGCACCATTATAACTGATTCGATTAAGTTCCAGAGTGAACCGCCTATCTGCACTCTCGCTTATTGTTGCTATATGTTCCGTAATCTCATAGCGAAACTCTTTCATCTAAAATCCTCCACACTTTAAATTCGGCTCGTCTCTCAGTAAGAAATGCCAACAATAAACCTGCCAGATATGGCTATATATAGTATATCTGTCCCGTTTTAGGACAAGCAAAACACTTTAGTCTGCGAAACGGTTGTCCCACTTTAGGACAAGCAAATCTTCTATTTATGCCTATCTTGTCCCGTTTTAGGACAAGTTCTGGCCTTTACTTGTCCCGATATGGGACAGCCAAATAAAATTTATGGCGGTATGTAACGCTTCCAATCTTCTGAAAACTCATATATATTTGGCTTCCGCAAATTTGCATTACATTGTTTTACTCTAATAAATCCTTTAGAAATCAATTCCTGCTTCACATTCTGAAAGACAGTATTTCCAGCAATCTTCTTATACTTCGACCTTGGAAATTCAAATTCCTTTGCCCCTCCAGCCTCTAAGAGCATTTGGGCATAAACTCGAAAAGCCTTGTCCGACAGCGACAACATAGCCGGATGAAGTATCTGAGAGTTTCCAAGACGAATATATCGTTTTTCTATTCCGTCTGGCTTCTCAGTCTGCCACGGCGGGAAAGGCGTTGGTTTACGTCTCGCCATTCTCCCCTGTCTCCCGTAATAAAATGTGTTGCCCTTCAGGAATATCCAGAAGCCTCTTTGCGCTTTTAATTGCCGCCAGAGTATTCAATGCTCTGCTTTTCATTGTCCGTATAAAGTCCTCTACCTCCTGACGATTCCCTGGCCTCCAATATCCCGGCGTACCTCCTGAACAAATTACTGCTCCTGCTGCCCGTTCCTCTGCAATTTTCCCCTGAAGTTCACGGGCTGAATGACATCCCGATAGTCGTACAAGTTCCGGTGTGGAAATTGCATTCTCCCGTCCAACTGGAAGAAGGTCATATATTACAAAATCCATATTGCTCCCTTCCGCCGGAAGCGTTATAATAATATCGAAATGAATGGCTTCCAGCTATATTATTTTCCTTCATTAAGTGCACCAAACAGATGAGGGATTTTTTATTACTGTTCTAAAAATTTCAATCTTCATTCCCCCGAAAGACTATCAAGATACTTCTCCACAATAGAAACTTTATATAATGTTCTCCGACCAATTTGTATTTTGGCCCCTGCGTCCGTTCCAATCTTAACCGCTGTTGCTCTGCCACAATTAAGCATTCCTGCCAACGTCTCCGCATTAACTGTCAAAAACTGCTTATTTTCCCTATCAAGCGTCTTTCTCATAAATAATCGTCCTTTCATCAGTATTTGTCCGTTGCTTTATTTCTTCACTAGTGATATTATAATATTAAGCTTATCCTTATTATTTGTCTAATAGTTATAAATCTAAGTTTAATTTAAGAATGAAAGGAATTTATTTAATGAAAAAACCTATTATTAAACCCGAACAAGGCAAACGCCTTAAGGCCGCTTTAAAATATAGAAATAAATCTCAAAAATGGCTCTCCGATAATGCACATATATCGCAACCTACAATTTCTGATATTATCAATGGAAAAGTCAGACTAACCGAACAGAATGCCCTATTATTTTCCAGAGTATTAGATATTAGTCTAAAGTATTTATTATTAGAGAGTGACTACATTACTTCTGAAGAAAAAGCTGCAGATAGGTGGCAATCATATTCTAAAAGAGAGCAATTATATCTTCAAATACTGGAGCTTCACGGGTACGAGTTAATCACTACTGTTTCTGAACTAGAAGAAAAAGTTTCAGATTCGTTTTTTATCAAGCAGTGGGTGATTAAAGATGAATGGGGAAAATCGACAACTTTGCATCATGTAAATTATGATCGTGCAAGAATAATATTTTTGTATGATCAGAAGGCCAAAAAATTGTCTCCTCCCATTCTTATGAGCGAATTTTGGGAGATGATTTCAAACATTGATTATCATTTTTTATGCTGCCTGGAACGGCCATTTAGGAAATACAAAGACATGATAGAATATAGCATCCCCTTAGGTAAAAAGCCCAAAATATAATAAAACAGGCATCCATTACCAAATTGGTATTGAGTGCCTGTTTTACTGCTCCGCAAATAAGATCTCGCCTGTATTCTCGTCATAGGTTATAAGTTTTGACTTTCCTGAAACCCCCAGCTTTTGATAATATTTATGGTATCCTTCAATAACATTCTTCCGTAATGCCATTAATATAGCAATACTTTCTGGAGCCTGACTGCTTCTTTTTAACTTATATAGCATTTCATATTCACAAAGCAAAATTAGCAAATCTTCTGGAACCAAGCCAAAATTTAATGATTTAGTTACCTTGAACAGTTCTTTAGAATCTATGATTTGACTTTTTTCTTCTTCTCTTTTTGTTTCACCTGTAGTGAAAGAAATTGTTTCCTTTGTTTTGGTATGAGTTAGTGAAATAATGGGGTATTTTTCTAGAGGCAGATCTGAAACATCCTTTCTAAAAAATTCCTGCTTAATAATATATTGATATAAAGGTGCATAAACTTCTACCAAAATTCTTTCATAAAAATTTTTGTTCTTTTCATACCAATATTTTGCGACTCCGACCACTGCCGAACCCACCAACATGATAGTTCCAATAATCGGAATAACATATTCAACCACAATTTCAAGCCAACTCATGCCCTCATTAGCATTTCTGAAATACTCACATAATAACCATAATAATTCTGACATATCTTTCCTAATTAATGTATTCTATTAGTACCACTTAAGTACCACTTTGCATAAAACTTGATAAATGTAAATAAAAAGAAAAGTCTAGGAACACTACGTTTCCAAGCTTTCTTAAACCATGATAAACTATGATAAATGTACCACTTTCAAAGTTTTGTTTTACGAGTGGAAGGTCTCGAACACTCGGTGTGGTCTAAGATAACACAGACGGCGGGAAAAATCAAGACTCCAGAAAGCCGAATACCGTGTCAGACAAAAAGCCCGGAAATACGGTGCATTTTCCCTGTACTTCCCTGTTCACCGCGTCAAAGCGCTGCATTGACGGCGTCCCCCATCTCTGCTAAGATACCTTTGTGCGCTTTTTAATAAGGTAAAAAAACGCAGACTACACCCGCGGAGAAGACCTTTAAGCCTCCTGACCGCGGCAGATTTAAAGAGGGAGTAAACGAAAATGGAAAAACGAGAAACTTTCGCGTCCCGGCTGGGCTTCATTCTCATCTCGGCCGGCTGCGCCATCGGACTTGGAAATGTGTGGCGCTTCCCGTACATCACCGGAAAGTACGGCGGAGCCGCCTTCGTGTTGATTTATCTGTGCTCCCTGGTCATCCTTGGAATCCCGATCATGGTCATGGAGTTCTCCGTGGGC
>CALWJA010000021.1 GCA_944380875.1 uncultured Clostridia bacterium | reverse complement strand
TTTTAAATAATCCTATCCTTTATTGCTCTACTAAAATCTGCATTTTGCCATTTTTTAATTCTACATAAAGCTCTTTGTTTCCATTAGAATAATAGTTTAATGTGCCTTTTAAAAAGAAAATCGGTTTTTGCTTTTATACGTACTGCTTGGAGCTGGTGCCGGAACACAGATGCACTGGTGTAACCTTCCGCTTTGGTGAGCAAGATCCCACAGAAATCGGTAATTCGTTAAAAATGGGCAACCTAAACCGCATCCTGAAATTTTCGGCATAAAAAAGCACACCCCAAAGGGTGTGCTTTTACTCTGGTTTTGCATTTTGCATTCTATATTCTGTAGCTTTCCGCATCTTATGGCATTTGCTTTATTTAAAAGGATACAGTGTTTCTTTATTCCGCCGCATCCAGAGGACTGATGCGGGTAGAAATCCGCACATTTCCCCGGCGGTACTCAAAGCGGAATTTCTGCAGGATCCTGTCCACTACCATCTCGGCATTTTCATACGTAATAAGAGGAAGCATGATAATGAACTGGGAGGTGCTGTAAGCCGCCACCGTATCCCCCTGCCGAAGGCTGGTAAGAATCGCGTCTTTGAGACGCTCAACAGGGATCTTGCCGGTTTCGTTTGTAAGAATATTTCCTTCATTGTCCGTAACTGTTAGGAGCACCAGGAAAATAGACTGGCCTGTCCGCTGAATGGAACGGGCATGAATCCGGTAAATATTCTTAAAAATATTGTAATCGCACCAGAAGGCTCCCTTGGCTTTAACAGCCTCTTTCAGATCCGACTTAATTACATTTAGATCCATCTCCACACTGTTTACATTGGTAATCAGCGTTTGATAGAGATTTTCCATGCTGGTGGAAATATCCACGCCCATTTCTCTGTAAAAGAGATTGGTCACGTAATTATAATGCTCCAAAGCTTTATTGCGATGCCCCATGCTGGCATAGGCATATAGGAGAGTTTTGTGAACCGCTTCCTCCAAGGGAATAAACTTCAGAGCATTTTCCAGAATGGAGACCGCTTCATCATAGCGGTTCCTATCCAGGAGAAGGTCGCTAACCCGCAGGACGGAATCGGTAAAAATAGTGGTATATCGAACGCCCATGGAAACTACCCAGCTGCTATACGTGGATTTGGGAAGAAATTCTCCCTTATACAGAGCGATGATATCTTTATAAATACGGATTGCTTCTTCCGGTTCCAGCTCCTTTTGAGAAACAATTTTATAGAGCTCTTCCATCTGTTCCGTATCCACTGTGCAGGGATATGCGTTGTTCCAGCTGTATGTTCCCCGTATAAAACGGATGAACTCAGGGGAATCATCCCCGCAAAGGTCTTTTAAAAGGGTTCTGGCCCGATAAATCAGATTTTTGAGCGCGTTCACTGGATCGCCGCACTCGTCCTCTCCCCAAAGCACATCGATCAGCTTTTCAACGGAAACATCCGAGTGTCGGTTGGCAATCAGATACTCTATCAGCATCCAGACCCGTTTGGTCCTGCCCTTTAAATTCGTGATGGTATTTCCGTTAATTGTAATAGCAAATTCTCCCAGCATATGTATGTCTATAGTGGTTTCGGCAACTTCAATGCCCACGGAAACCCCTCCTTACCCCTTACATATTTCATAAGAGAAATATTTTATGCTCTATTATCATACCATATTTTTTTAGGAATAACAATAAGCCAAAGGTTTAAACCCTGATTTCCTCCATTATTTCCAGAATTTTGCTCTAAATTTTGCTATTAAATTTTAAAATTCTGTCGATTTCCCGCGATTGTTTCGGCATTGTTACGGAAAAATCCACGATTCTACGTCCGAAAATACGAAACGCGAAAAAATATGCCTGCAAAAAAATACACAGGCTTTTTAAGCCTGTGTATTTTTATCTCTATAGAATTAGATCAAAATTATTTTACAGCCGGCGGGCAGAAACCATGATCCCGTAAAAGCTGATGCACTTTTGCGCTGGGATCGATAATAGCGCTGACGGAAAGATCATAGTTGAGAGCCGCAATAAAATACGCAATATATTTGCTGCAATCCACCTCATGGAACCAGGGGCGGGAGAGAAGCTCAGGGGTCCTGTATGTAAGGTTGGAACCCAGCACTCCGGAAATTACGCCCTCTTCATAGGCTTTATCAAAGGAGCTCAGGCCGTTGGTAAAGATAGCATAGGTGGAATAGGCGAAAATACGGTTAGCTTTTCTCTTCTTCAGCTCATAGGCAATATCCAGCATGGATTCGCCGGAGGAAATGATATCGTCCGCAATAAAAATATCCTTGCCCTCCACGGAATCGCCCAGGTATTCATGGGCCACGATGGGGTTGCGGCCGTTTACGATCCGGGAATAATCTCTTCTCTTATAGAACATGCCCAGATCCACTCCCAAAACGGAAGCATAGTACATATTCCGGTTCATGGCCCCTTCGTCCGGGCTTACTACCATAAAATGAGAGCGGTCAAACAGCAAATCGGGAAAATCGTGAAGAAGGGCCTTCAATACCTGATAAGTAGGCATTACATTATCAAATCCCATGAGGGGCGCAGCATTCTGCACCCGAGCGTCGTGGGCATCAAAAGTGATAATATTGGAAACACCCATGGCCTGCAGCTCCTGCAGGGCAACGGCGCAGTCCAAGCTTTCCCGGTAACTGCGGCGATGCTGTCTTCCTCCATAAAGAAGGGGCATAATAACGCTGATTCGATGGGCTTTGCCGCTTGTGGCCTGGATAAGACGTTTCAGATCCATGAAGTGGTCGTCGGGGCTCATGGAATTTTTCCTGTCAAAAAGGGTGTACTGGCAGCTGTAGTTGCCGATGTCCACAACAAAATAGAGATCTTTGCCCCGCACCGTCTCTTTGATCATTCCCTTTCCGTCTCCGGAAGAAAACCGGGGGCATTCGCTTTCAATGATAAAAGTCTCCTTTTCCTCAGGCCCGTTTTTCGCCCAGGAAACAAGATGGTTGTTAATTTTTTCTCCCAGTTCCCTGGCTCCCTGGGGTACGATCAGCCCCAAGGGGGCAATCCGTGAACCGGAATGAAAGATCGTTTTCGCATCCATCCGCTCTGCATCCTTTCTCTTTTCCCGCCGGAGCGGCGTTCCCTTTCCGCTCTACCGGCGTATTTCTGTTTTCCCGCCCGCAAACTGTTATAATATGCAGGCACAAAAGCCAAACCCGGCAATTTACTATGATATAGGGTACTGCCGCCCAGCCGCCTATTCTCCAAAAAGAAAAAGGCTGTTTCGTCTTTTCCTACGGCAGTCACTCCCGCATTTATTTTACACCATTTTAATATACAGATACAACTTTTCCATACAAATTCTGCTTACTGCCGAAAAACCAACGGGGATTTTAGGGAATACTGTCATTTTTGCCGCCTGCTTTTCAGCGGAATGGGAAATTCCTCTTTAGCAGGATAGGATATTGCTTTCTTTTGCGCAGAATGCTACAATCAATGGAGCCGAAAACGAGCTCCCTTCCTTCACCCGAAGGAGCAGCAAAAACGGCCGGTTCAATATGCTGATAGTAGTTATGCGTCCAGGCGGGGCAAGCCCGCCCCAGGAAAGGAAGCCTTATTATATGTATGCATCTCCAGAGCAGGGTCCTTTGATAAGGGAAACTATCTCCCCGAAGGAAAACAAAGCCTTTTCATCCCCCAAAAAAATCTGGGTACGGCAGGGAAGAGAAGAGGACGGGGCGGCCATGGCGTCCATCTACCGGCCCTATGTGGAAAACACCTCCGTTACCTTTGAATACGAACCCCCTTCCCCGGAAGAATTTGTCCGCCGCATGGAAGAACGCCGGGGGCGCCTGCCCTGGCTGGTCTGCGGTTTAGAAAAGGAATCCATCGGGGAAAAGGATGCCGGAGAAGAAGGGGAGATCGCCGGTTATGTATACGCATCCCCCTACCACGAGCGTGCAGCTTTCCAGTGGGATGTGGAAATATCCGCCTATTTTTCCCAAAAATTTCAGGGAATGGGCCTGGGAACCTGCCTTTACGAAACTATCTTTTCCATTCTCCGGGAACTGGGATACCTGCGGGTATACGCGGTAATTGCCCTGCCTAACGAGAAAAGCGTAGGGTTCCATGCATCCATGGGATTCCAGGAGATCTGCCGGTACCCCAAAACCGGATTTAAACTGGGGCAGTGGCACGATATCCTGGTTATGGAAAAGCTGCTTTGCCCTCTTCCAAAAGAGCCTCTCCCGCCCAGAGCCTATGACCCTGGGGAATTTTTCGGTAACAATAATAAATAAGCCATATTTACACAAAAACCCCCGGTTCCGCCTTTCGGCGGAACCGGGGGTTGTGTTTTTCTATTCTATTGCAAAAAGTCCCTTATTCCCGGCAGAATTTTTCTACCGTCTCCGCGATGCTTTCACTATCCAGGCCATAATACCGGATCAGATCCTCATAGGGGCCGGAGGTGGCATATTCCTTGGGCACGCCGATTTTCTTTACCTTAACAGGTTCCGTTTCGCTCAAGAACTCCGCTACCATGGTGCCCAATCCGCCCTGGGCGTAATGCTCCTCCACGGTAACGATCCTGCCCGTCTCCCGGGCGGCTTTCAGGATCATTTCCTCATCCAGGGGGCAGACCGTCCCCAGCCCGATCACCCGGGCATGGATGCCTTTTGCCTCCAAAAGCTCCGCCGCCTTGATGACTTCCGCCGTAACCGTGCCGGTAGAAAGAATGGTCACGTCTCCGCCATCCCGGATCAAGCGCCCTTTTCCGATAGCAAAGGGACTATCCTCCTCGAACAGAACGGGGATCTTGGGATTCCCTATACGCATATAAACGGGTCCCTCCATCTCCAGCATAGCCTTGCAGGCCTGCCGGATCTCCACCGGATCCTGGGGACAGAGCACCGTAACACCGGGAATCATCCGGGTGATGGCGAAATCCTCCAGGGAATGATGGGTGGCCCCCAGATCGGAATAGGTAAAGCCGCCGTTGCGGCCCACAATCTTTACATTCTGGCGCATATAGCCAAGATCGTTCCGGAACATCTCATAGTTCCGGCAGGTGACAAAAGGCGCGATGGCGCAGAACACCGGCGTTTTTCCTACGCAGGCCAGCCCTGCCGCAATGCCCGTGGCTCCCTGCTCCATAATGCCGCATTCCACATACCGGTCGGGATGCTTCCCCGCAAACTCCTTAAAACCGGAGGAAAAGCCGCTATCCGTAGAGATAACCACGATATCTTCCTTTTCTTCGGCAATTTCCGATACGGCTTTGCCGAATTCTTTTCTGGGATCCTTCCATTCGCCGATCATGCCTGCACCTCCCCGCAAACAGCTTCCAGTCTTTTAATGGCGTCCTCCGTTTCCCGGATAGCGGTTTCCAGCTCATCCCCGGAGGGGGTCCAATAGTGGTAGGCCGCTTTTCCTTCCGCAAAGGATATGCCCTTGGATTTTACCGTCCGGGCCAAAATCATGCTGGGCTTTCCCTGCTGGAAGGGCAGGGCGTCCAAAGTCTCCACCACTTCCGCCATATTGTTGCCGTCTATTTCCCGGACGCTCCAGCCGAAGGAACGGAATTTTTCCGTTACAGGCATGAAATTCATTACGTCCTCAACCCGGCCGCTGATCTGCAGGCCGTTGTAATCCACAAAAAGAGTGAGATTGGAAAGGCCGAAATGGGCCGCAGCAGCAGCCGCTTCCCAGTTGGAGCCTTCCGCCAGCTCGCCGTCTCCCATTACAACATATACGCCGGCCTTTTTCCCGTCGTTCCGAAGACCCAGGGCCATGCCGGTGGCAATGGCCAGGCCGTGCCCCAAAGCGCCCGTATTGGCCTCCACACCGGGAAGCTTATACATATCGGGATGGCCGGGGATCTTGGTCTTGAACCCGCCGTATGTATCCAGAATGGATTTATCAAAAATTCCTCTTTCTGCCATAACCGCATACTGAGCCATGCATTTATGGCCTGCGGAAAGGATGAAGCGGTCCCTTTCCGGATCCTGTATATATTCGGGGCCCACATGCATCTTATCAAAATACAGGGCCGTTACAATATCCAGGCAGGACATAGCCCCGCCCAGATGGCCGTGATGGCTGGCCTCCACCATACGCACCACATTCCGCCGGCATCTGGCAGCCTCAAGCTCCAGCTTCGCAATCCGATCCGCCATTCTTATTTTCCCTCTCTTTCATACTGGGTGATCCTGTCCACCTTGGGGCCGGAGCGGGAAGCGGGATCATAGGTATAAGAAAGATATTCCTTAGCCAGGCATTTTCCCAGCTCGATTCCCGTAACCTGCGCGCCCATGGTGATAATATTGGCGTTATTGCTCAAAACGGCGCGCTGGGCCTGATATACATTGTTTACAAGAGCCGCATAGGCGCCCTTTACTTTGTTTGCAGAAATGCAGACGCCGATTCCTGTTCCGCAGAAAAGCATGCCCCGGTCAAATTCTCCGGCGGCTACCCGCTCCGCTACCTCGAAGGCTATATTGGCATAGATGGGGTCGTCGCTTCCCAGGTCCACACACTCATGGCCCAGGGACTCCACATACTCCATGATCTCCTTTTTAAACTCCGACGCATTGGGGTCGCATCCAAAGGCAATTTTCATAGCTGATCTCCTCCTGCTGTATCTTTGTATCTTTCTATAGAGTTTCCGTTTAAAACGGAAACATTTTTCAGAGCAAAGGGCTGGCCTCTGCGGCTTTCCGGATCTCTTCCTCCCGCTCCGGAGAAAGAGGGAGCACTGGCAGCCTGGGAAAGCCTCCTGCATATCCCACAGCATTCATAGCGGCTTTTACCCCTGCCACGCCGCCCTGGGCGCCTGTCTGCTTGGAAAGGGCCTGCAGTTTTTCGTGATAGGCTTTGGCTGCCTCATATCCTTCCTCCCGGAAAATTTGAAGCAGCCGGGCGCAGGCCTCGGGGAAATAATTCGCCGCGGAAACCACACCGCCGCGGCCTCCCATTTTCAGGCAGGTCATAATATTGCTCAGGGATCCCGCCAGAACGTGGAAATCTTTCCTTCCCGCAAACGCCTGCATATAAGCTTCCATCATATTGGAAGACGTATCCTTCATGCCCCGGATATTGGGATGGTGGGAAAGCCGTTGAGCCGCTTCCACGGAAATGCAGACCCCGTTGGCATAAGAGGGGGCGCAGTAGAGAAGCACGGGATAGGGGCTCTCATCCGCCGCTTTTTCATAAAAACGGACAAGGGCGTCGTCCGTCATAAGCTTGCCGAAATAGTTTGGGGTAAGGATGGAAACATAATCCACATCCACTCCCTTTGCATACAGCCTTCCGATAAAAGACACCGTCTGGCGCAGGGATTCCCGGCCCACGCCGGCTATTATGCATTTTTCCGGGGAAAGCCTCTCGCTTACAAACCGAAGCACGGAAAAGGATTCGTCGTCATCCAAAGCCTTGAATTCTCCGTTGGTGCCCAGGGCCATAACGCCGCTGATCCCCGTTTTATTCCACTTTTCTATATTTCGCCCCAGCTTTTCATAGCTTATGGAACCATCCTCTTCAAAAGGCGTCACAGCGGGAATAATGATCCCTCTGAGCTTTTCGTCCATGGTTTCCATACCGTTCCTTCCTTTCATATACATACCTCCCCGTCCGCAAAGTTCCGCTGTTGAGGCCTGCTGCCCGGCACTGCGGCATTTTTTAATTTATTTAGCTTTTTTAGCCGCTCTCCCGTTTTTCTTTTTAAGGATAGCACAGAAGCAGGGAAAAGTAAATACAAGCACCTTCTCAGAAAACAGACAAAATTTGTTTTCCCTTTCCCATTGACGGAACGGTTTTCCCTTGCTATCATCTAATAAAAAGGATTCCGTGCTGCTGCGTTTTTTAGCTTTTTTTGCGCTGCCAAGGGATTTTTCCTTTCACCGTTTTCCTGAAACGAAACTGCAGAGAAAGCAACGGCCCAAAAAAGCAGCTTTTCAAAAATGCCTCTACATTACCTTTTAAAGAAAACCCGTAAATTTTATTATTTTGTTTACGGATCGTCCTTTTGGAAAAAACAGGCGTATCGTATACTTTCTGCCGGTCGCCTGGTGTTTTCTGCTGCATAGAAGTATCTGTGAATACAGGCCGCTGAGGCGGTTTTAAAGATTGGGAGTGTTTGTATTGTATTTTTTATCCATTGATTTCGGCACCTCTGCCGTAAAGCTTTCGGCGGTGGACGAAAACGGAACCGTAAAAGCCTGGGCAAAGGAACCCTATCCCTATATCCTACTGCCCGGGGAAAAAAGCGAAATTGCCCCTTCGGAGCTCACAGGCGCCCTTTTCCGGGCCGCCGGGAAACTGTGGCAGCAGGATTCTTCTCTTTCCGGGAAAATCGGCATGATCTGCTACGACACATTTTCTCCGTCCCCTGTTTTTATGGATAAGGACGGGAACCTTACATACCCCAATATCATCACCCATATGGACAGGCGCAGCCGGGCCGAATCAGAGGACGTGGAAAAGATCATCGGCAAGGACGCCTATATGAACATTTCCGGTATTTATCCCTTCCCCGGAGGCTGCTCTGCCATGACCTTCCTGTGGTTTTTGAAAAATCAGCCGGAAGTATACGAAAAGACGGAAAGGGTAGGGCATCTGACCACCTATATCCATCACTTCTTTACCGGGGAATGGATGGTGGATCTGGTAAACGCTTCCATGATGGGGCTTTATGAAACCACCACCCAGGGAGGCTGGTCAAAAGAGCTTCTCTCCGCCTTTGGCCTTTCGCCTTCTCTCTTCGGGGACATTCACAATCCCGGCACCGTATTGGGTTCCCTTCTTCCGGAAATAGCCGCTAAGCTGGGGGTAAAGGCCGGGATACCCGTCACAGTGGGCACAAACGATGTGGCCGTTGCCCATATGGGCGCAGGGAACTCCCGTTCCGGGGAAATGATGGATACGGCGGGCAGCAGCGAAATGATCAGCATTCTGACGGATACCCCTGCGGTGAACCCTCATTATTACCTGCGCAATGCGGTGCTTCCCGGCCTGTGGCAGATCTATTCCACCACCGCGGGAGGCTTCGCGGTGGACTGGTTCTATAAAGAATTCTGCCGGGAGATGACGGAAGAGGAATTTTACGGCCGGTATATCCTGGAAGCCGTGGAGAAAAACCTGCAAAACCGGGATATCTCCTTTGCCCCTTATCTTACGGGGGACCGGCAGAGCCTTCAGAAAAAGACGGCCTCCTTCGAGGGGCTGACTTTGGCTTCCACCAGGGATCAAATGCTGGCAGCCCTTCTCCGGGCCATGCAGGGCGTGCTGCGCACCACCATCGAAGAAGCCAAAGAAGTGATTCCCCTTTCTGGGGATATTAAAATATCCGGCGGCATGGTCACCGCTCCCTACTTAAAGCTAAAAGCTCTGGAGATCCCCGGCTTTTCCTTTACGGTGGTGGACGACTGCCCCATTCTGGGCAATGTAGCTCTGGCCCGCCGGTATATGGGATAAAAATAAGGGGAAGGGGCCGAATCCATAGAAAGACCCTTTTCTTCATATAGAAAACGGCGCCCCGAAAGCCTTTCCGCTTTTGGAGCGCCGTTTTTTCCGTTTTTTCTTTTATATTCCATTGGGCAAAAATCCTTAGCCCGCTTTCAGTATTCCTCTTCCATAAGGGTGATTTTCCCTGTTTCCAAGGTAGGTTTTACAAGGATCAGCCTCTGGTTGGAGCTGCCTCGGAACAGAAGGGTCAGATCCCGCTTTTCCAGGATGAAGGGGCCGTCCACCAAAAGATCCACCTGCTCCAGAAGCTCCCGGATATGGGGATCCTCCATGGAAAGGAGCTGTTCTATGGTGTAGCCGGTGTAACAGACCACATCCCGCCCTGTTTTATGCACTTCCTTTGCCAGATACGCCAAAGCTTCCGGCTGGCAGAAAGGCTCCCCGCCGCTTAACGTAATGCCTTTCAGCAGAGGGTTTTTCTCCATGCTCTGCAGGATCTCCTCCGGTTCCATAAGAGTTCCTCCCTCAAAGGGATGGGTTTGGGGATTGTGGCAGCCGGGGCATTTGTGGGGGCACCCCTGGACAAAAACAGTATAGCGAAAGCCGGGGCCGTCCACAATGGAATCGTTCACTACTCCCGCCACACGGATGGTTTTTCCCATAGCCTTTTTTCATCCTTTCCGGTTTTTCTTTTCGCAGCCTGCAGCGCTTTTCCCGGTTTTCTTTCCCATACTTTTCGCCTTTCCCTTTGTCCTGGGCCAGAGAAGAAGGCGAGAAAGAGGGGAGTGAAAAGACCTCTGCAGGAAAACAGGCCGGAATCCGGGGATCCCGGGATCCAGGCCTGCTCGTGTTCTTTTTTGTTTTCCTTTTACAGGCTATGCTTTACACGATCCCGCTCTTCAGCGCGCTTCGCGTTGTTAAAGCGGTCGATGGTGCCTACAAGATACCCTGTAATCCGGCGGATACGCTCAAAGGAGACGTTGGCTCCTACCATTCCGTTTTTATCACAGCTAATTGTTTTCTGGCTCATTTTGTATTTCCTCCTTCAGATTTTCTGTTTTCCCGAATACGGTTCTAGTATATCCTATTTATTCCTGGAAAACGGCTTATTGCCGGATCGCCGATTACCGGCAGCAGTCGTAATGAATTCTCGGCATATTGGGGTACTTCTTGCGTAATTCCAGAAGCCTTTCCAGGCTCACGGCTTCCCCTTCCCGGCGTCCGCAGCGGGGGCAGACTTCATCAATCACGCCCGTATATCCGCAGATGGGATCCCTGTCCACAGGATGGTTGACGCTGCCGTAGCCCACGCCTTCTTCTTTCATGCAGCGGATGACGCTTTCAAAGGCTTCCAGGTTTTTGCAGGTGTCTCCGTCCAGCTCCACATAGCTGATATGGCCCGCGTTTGTAAGGGCATGATAGGGAGCTTCCAAATGGATCTTTTCATACGCCCCGATGGGGAAGTATACGGGGATATGGAAGGAATTGGTGTAATATTCCCGATCCGTGATCCCGGGGATTTTTCCGAATTTCTTCTGGTCGATCCGGATGAACCGGCCGGAAAGTCCTTCAGCGGGGGTTGCCAGCAGCGTAAAGTTCAGCCCTGTCTTTTCGCTTTCCGCATCCATCCGGCGGCGCATATAAGAAACAATCTCCAGACCCAGCTTCTGGCTTTCGGCGCTTTCCCCATGGTGTTTGCCTGTAAGCGCTTTCAGAGTTTCCGCAAGACCGATGAAGCCCACGCTCAGGGTGCCGTGCTTGAGAACTTCCGCTACGCTGTCCGTAGGGCCAAGGTTCTCCGAATCGATCCACACGCCCTGCCCCATGAGGAAGGGATAATTGTATACCTTTTTCGTGCACTGGATCTTAAAACGATGCATAAGCTGGCGGATTACCAGGTCGATGCGTTCATCCAGAATGGAATAAAAACGCTTTATATCCCCTTTGGATTCCAACGCGATTCGGGGAAGGTTGATGGATGTAAAGCTCAGGTTGCCCCTGCCGCAGGTGACTTCCCGGCTTTTATCATGCACATTGCCCATGACTCTTGTCCGGCAGCCCATGTAAGCAATTTCCGAATTGTAATCACCGGGCTTGTAATACTGCAGGTTAAAGGGGGCGTCAATAAAGCTGAAATTGGGGAAAAGACGCTTTGCGGAGGTCTTGATGGCCATTTTGAAAAGATCATAG
The DNA here is from genome assembly GCA_944380875.1 of uncultured Clostridia bacterium. Taxonomy (GTDB): domain Bacteria; phylum Bacillota; class Clostridia; order Oscillospirales; family Acutalibacteraceae; genus UMGS1264. The sequence continues at coordinate 37,276 of CALWJA010000021.1, read as the reverse complement.
TTGGGATCTCCTGGATTGTAGTTGACCCCTTCTTTTACTTTGAAGATCTGTACAGGGAAGATGGGGGTTTCTCCGTCTCCCAGGCCATCGTCTGTAGCCTTCAAGATATTGCGGATAACCATTCTGGCTTCCGGGGAGGTATCCGTTCCGTAATTGATAGAGGAGAAGGGAACCTGAGCACCCGCCCTGGAATTCATGGTGTTCAGATTGTGCACCAGAGCCTCCATGGCCTGGAAGGTGGCGTTGTCTGTATTATCCCAAGCGGTCTGCATGGCATATTCGTGTGCCTTGGCAGCTTCCTCTTTTGTAAGCTTCGTTTTTTCATGGGAGGAAAGCCAGGGGATAAGCAGGGCGCCGTAAGCTTCCCCGTTTCCCATGGAAAATTCTTCCCCTGTAAGCTCCTTCTTTGCTTCCTGGGCAAGTTCTTTAGCAGTTTCCTTGTCCACCCCGTGGGCTACCTGCATATACTGGGCAAGGGCTTTGAAATATTCCTTTTTAAAGGTCTTTTTTACGCCGGGAGCCATGCTGTAATCGAAATTCGGAACGCTCTGGCCGCCGTGCATTTCGTTCTGGTTGGCCTGAATGGCAATGCACGCCAGCGCCGCATAGCTGCGGATGTCGTTGGGCTCCCGGAGGAATCCGTGGCCTGTGCAGAAGCCGTCCTTAAACAGGCGGATCAGGTCGATCTGGCAGCAGGTTTCCGTAAGCATATAGAAATCCTGGTCATGGATATGGATGTCACCAGTTATATGGGCCATAGCGATATCTTTGGGGAGCACATAGTTATTGGTAAAATATTTGCTTCCCTCGGAGCCGTATTTCAGCATGGTGCCCATAGCGGTATCTGCGTCGATATTAGCGTTTTCCCGCTTAATATCCGCGTCTTTGGCGTCCTGGAAAGTAAGCTCCTTATAAATGTCCATCAGGTCGCTTTCCGCCTGGCGGATCTTGGCGTGTTCCGCCCGGTAGAGGATATACGCTTTAGCGGTTTTGGCATATCCCAGGGCTATGAGCTGCTCTTCCACACGGTCCTGCACTTCTTCCACTGTGGGGATATCCTGCTCCGTCAGCCTGGTACAAACCTTTTCCGTCAAATATTCCAAGGTAACGGGGGTCATGCTTTCGTCCTCTATAGTCCGGTTCGCTTTTTCAATGGCCGCGCGGATCTTGGAACGGTCAAAAGGCACTACGCTTCCATTCCGTTTCCGGATCCTATCTGCCATTTTCACATTTGTGATCATCCCGAATCCTCCTCTATCAATCTATACCCTTTCTGCTCTTTCCGGAGCATAAAAGGCCATGGATCCTCTTCCAAAATTCGCTGAAAACAGATTTTGGTTTCCGGCTTGTTCTGTACTTTACATATCCCAATAAAGAGAAAAAGCAGGATCCAGGGTTTTTGTTCCGTTTTTTGATGCGTTTAAGATTATACAACATATAGTGATGTGTGTCAATGATAAAGGAGAATATAACCTATATGTTGAAATTTTGTGGAAAAGTGGAAATCTGGTTTTTCTTCGCTTCAACAGCGTAGAATTGTGACGTTTTTCCGGTTAAAGATATATAAATGTAAACATACATCACATACAGGCATAAAACATACGTATACTTTTGCCTTTTTCTATATACAATCTGCCTGATTGGAAAAAATATTTTTACCTTTACCAATATTTTCTTTATCTGCTCGTATGAATTCGTTTTGTTTTTTATGGAAATGTGGCAGTTAGAAAAAAGAATGGTATAAATCCAGAAATAAAAGGGGCAGACAAACGCTGCCCCTCCAATATTCTTTCTCTTTCAAACCACAAATAAACAAGAATTTTTCCTACGGCTTGGATACATCCATATCCATAAAACACAATTTTCTTCTCAAAGTTTTCCTTCCTCTAAAAGGCGGGATAGCTTCAGAATCATTACCTGGGTTTTCCCATCCCGGATAGAGCCGTCCATAACCATGGAAAGGGCCTCTTTCAAAGGAACTTTCTCCACTTCCAGAAATTCATCCGCATCCAGATCCGTTTCTCCCCAGCCGGAGATCCGGCAGGCATACATGCGAATGATCTCGCTGCAGTAACCGGGGGTGGGATACATCTCCCCAAGGGAAATATACGTTTCTCCCGTAGTGCCCGTTTCTTCCCGCTGTTCCCGTTTCATAGCCTCAAAAGGATCCTCTCCCGGCTCCAGTTTGCCGGCAGGGCATTCCAGAAGCACCTTTCCATAGGGATACCGGAACTGGCGAACCATAAGCACTTCGTTCTGCGCCGTAAGAGCCGCCACGGAAACACCGCCCGGATGGCGCACTACCTCCCGGAAAGCCCTGGTTCCGTTTTCCAGAAGCACCGTATCCTTTTCCACCCGAATAATCCGCCCTTCATACAAAGTCTCTCCGGAAAGGCGAATTTCCGAAAGTTTTTCAGGCTGCTCACATGCCCCAATAGCTTTTTCTTCTGTTTTTTTGCCGGATTCTTCGGGCAGCATACCCATTCCTCCTTCAGCCGATTCCATTCTTCTTTATCCCACGGCTTCCTGTGTAAACTGATACTGGAAATCCGGGTCATATGCATACAGCATACCGTAGATCTCCTTTGCACGGGAGCGGTAATACTCCATTCGCAGGGTAGCCTCCTCCACGGAGGCCATGCTTCCGCCCAGCGCCGCAGCATTCGATGCGATTTCCTCCATAGCCTGGGTATATCCGCTTCGCCACTGCTCCTGGCCGGCCTCTATGTCTTTGTCGTTGCCGGAAAGGGCCATAAGCCTCTCGTAGCCGCTGTTTACCTCCGACTCCCAATAGTGGGCATAGGTTTCCGCCAGCTCCGCCATATCCTTATTGGAGACGGCCTCCATGGAAGCTTCCCTGTAGGCGGCGTCCAGAGGGTTTGCCTCAAATTTTTCTTCAAATGCCTCGTTATCCCCGCTTGCAGCGGATGACGCAGAGCTTTCCCCTTCCTGAGGAAGGGAAGAGGTTTCCGCACTTTCCTCCGGCAGGGAGGAAGAAGCATCCGAAGAAACTGCGCTTTCCGGCTCCGGCAAGGAATTTTCCGAAGAAAGGGTATTTTCCGAGGAGTTTTCCGGAACAGATGAGGAACCCGTGTTTCCCGGGCCCCCGCATCCAAAAAGGAACACGCATAGGGCAAGAGCCGAAGAAAGGGCGAAAGAAACGCCCTTTTTCCGTTTTTCAGCCTTTTTTTCAGGATTTTTCATTTTCTCCGTTTTCATGGCTGTTTTCTCCTTGCGCATCTTCTTCGGCAGGATCATTCTCTATATCCGCTGCTTCTGAGGATTCTGCCCCTTCATTCGGATCTTCTCCGTCCTCGGGCAGGGAATCCGTTTCTTCTTCCTCTTCATGGGCGGTTCTGGCCAGGGTTACTACCCGGCTGCCTTCTTGCAGACGCATGACCCGCACGCCCTTGCTGGGTCTGGCGCAGAGACGGATGGAGCTTGCCTGTATGCGGATAATGACGCCATCGGAGGAAATGAGGATAATGTCATCCTCTGCATCCACCACCTTGATGGCCGCCACATCTCCATACCGCTCCGTATGATAGTTGATGATACCCTTTCCGCCTCTGGACTGCAGCCTGTAATCATCAGGGGAGGAGAGACGTCCATAACCCGTTTCGGAAACGGTGAGCACAAGACCTCCGTCCCGAACGACGCTCATGCCGATGACCTCGTCTCCTTCACGAAGCTGAATCGCCCGCACGCCTCTTGCGGAACGCCCCATAGGACGCACATCCTTTTCGCTGAAGCGAATGGCCATGCCGCCCCGGGTAGCCACCAGAAGCTCGTCGCTTCCGTCGGTCACCCGCACCCAGGCCAGCTCGTCTCCGTCGTCCAGAGTCAGGGCGATGACGCCGCCTTTTCTCGCTGTATTGTAAGCGGAAAGCTCCGTGCGCTTGATGGTGCCCCGGCGGGTTACCATCACAAGATAGCTTTCCTCATCAAATTCCGGCACCCGGATCATGGAAGTGACCTTTTCATCTCCGGAAAGGGGTAGAAGGTTCACGATATTCATACCCTTGCTGGTTCGGGAGCCTTCCGGAATCTCATAGCACTTGAGCCTGTATACTCTGCCCAAATTGGTAAAGAACATCACATAGTCGTGGCTGTTAATGACGAACATTTCCTCCGCCACATCCTCTTCCCGGCGGCTCATGCCGGAAACACCCCGGCCGCCCCGGCGCTGAAGACGGTAGGTATCCGTGGGCTGGCGCTTTACATAGCCAAAGCTGGTCATAGTCAGAACGCATTCTTCACGGGGGATCAGATCCTCTATATCCACTTCTCCGCTGACGGTGGCGATCTCCGTGCGGCGCTCGTCCGCATATTTGTTGCGGACCTCCATGGCCTCATCCTTTATGATGCCCATAAGCCGGCTCCGGTTGGCCAAAATATCCTCGTAATCCGCCACCTTGGCCTCGATGGCCCGCAGCTCTTCCTCCAATTTCTGGCGTTCCAAACCTGTCAGGTTACCAAGAGGCATCTGCACAATGGCCTGGGTCTGCACATCATCCAGCCCGAAGCGCTCGGTCATCCGGGCGCGGGCCGTGGCTCTGTCCCGGCTGCTGCGGATAATGGATATAATCTCGTCGATATTATCCACCGCTACCTTCAAAGCTTCCAGGATATGAGCCCTTTCTTTAGCTTTGCGCAGGTCGTATTGGGTTCTTCTGGTAATGACGCTTTCCTGATGGTCAATATAAAGCTGCAGCATTTCCCGCAGGGTGAGAGTTTTGGGCTCTCCGTTTACAATGGCCAGCATGATAACGCCGAAGGTGGTCTGCATCTGGGTATAGGAATACAGCTGGTTCAAAACCACCTGGGGAGAAGCATCCCGCTTTACGGTGATGACAATATGCATGCCGTCCCGGTCGGAGTGGTCATCCACATTGGAGATACCCTCGATCCGCTTGTCCTTTACCAGGTCGGCGATATTCTCGATCAAACGGGCCTTATTCACCTGATAGGGAATTTCGGAAACCACAATGTTATAGCGCCCGTTCTTTTCTTCCTCTATTTCCGCCCGGGCCCGGACGGTAATACGGCCCCTGCCCGTTGCATAGGCGGCGCGGATGCCCGCACGGCCCATAATAATGCCGCCGGTGGGGAAATCCGGCCCTTTGATATGCTCCATCAATTCTTCCAGAGAGGCCTCCGGATTGTCGATCAGGCAGCACATGGCGTCCACCACTTCGCCCATATTGTGGGGAGGAATATTGGTGGCCATACCTACCGCTATACCGGTGGATCCGTTTACCAGCAGGTTGGGGAACCGGCAGGGGAGGACGGAGGGTTCCTTTAAGCGGTCGTCATAGTTTGGGACAAAATCCACCGTCTCCTTATCGATATCCCGCAGCATCTCCACGGAAAGGGGGCTCATCCGGCTTTGCGTATACCGGTAGGGAGCCGGGGGATCGCCGTCAACGGAGCCGAAGTTTCCGTGGCTGTCTACCAGCATATAGCGCATGGAAAAATCCTGCGCCAGGCGCACAAGGGCGTCGTATACGCTGGCGTCGCCGTGTGGATGATACCGGCCCAGCACAGTTCCTACCGTGTCGGCGCACTTGCGGTAGGCCTTGTTGGGGGCCAGGTTGTTTTCAAACATGGTATACAGGATCCGGCGGTGCACAGGCTTAAGGCCGTCCCGCACATCGGGCAGCGCCCGGGATACGATAACAGACATGGAGTAATCCAGAAAGGATTTCTTCATTTCTTTTTCCAGGTCTACCTGCACTATCCGTTCATTTTCGAATTTCTCGTCCATAGAGTCCATTTATCGGGCACCTTCCTGATCGAATTTTTCCTGCAGGGCATTGGCAAGAAGAGCGCGGATCTCCCTGCAGTCATCTTCCGATACCGCCCGTTTGGGAAGGTATACGGAATTTTCCGCACCCATATAGAAAATAAATACCCGGCTGCCCTCGAAAGCCCCGTAAAGCATGCCGTAGGGGATTTCCATGGAACAGCCGCTGTTTGTATACGAAAACCCGGAAGGGGTAAATACAAAGGTTCTGGAAGTAAGCTCTTCCCTGTGATGATCCATATACCCGCAGGCGGAAACCCGCACATGGGTGGGAAGGATCCAGTCATACCAGATCAGCATAACGAGCCCGATGAGTTCCAAACAGGCCGTCCAGCCAAAAATCCATCCGTTCCCGCTCCAGAGGCAGGCAAACAGAAACCCGCAAAGAATAGCCAAAAGGCCAAGAATACGGATCCCCATCTTTTCCCGCAGGCTGATCCTGCGGTTTACGGCTGCTACGCAGTACTCCCCGTAATCTTCCTTTGTGAGAAGAAAACTGACGGATATTTCTCCGGCGGCAGGGGATTCCCCCTTATTTTCCGCCATGCCGGCTGTTTTTTCAGGCGAAACATTCGGCGTTTCCTGTTTTCCGGCCATCCTCTTCACCATCCTCCCATTCTTCTGCCAATAGCGGAAAAACTCATACCCTTTTATACCGCCCGGCAAAATAATTTTCCACGCAGCGGGAAGCTTTTTCCTGCTGCTCCTGCGTCATCTGCTCTTTTTTCATCACCAAAAGGGGATAATTCTTCCCGCCCACAGCCACGATATACTCCCGGCTTTCCAGGCAGCGGGTAAAATCCACCCAGTTTTCTTCGAATTTCTGGTAGGCATTTTCTGCCGTAAACGTATCCCGGTATAGACAAACGGTGGTTTCCAGAAGGGCAAAACGGTCGGTGGCATACATACTGCGAAGCCACCCTTCTTCCAGTTTCGGAAGCCGAAACCCCGCCCAAAGGGAACAGGAAAGAAACAAAAGAAATAAAAGAAGCGGCGCCCAAATATTTCCGTATTTCTGCATGGAATAGGGGAGAAGGGCTAAAAACAAAAGAGATACGGTTAAAAGCATCCCCGCTCGAACCCAGGGCCGGGTTATGGGTTTCATATGCCGCTGCACCAAAAGCCTTGCTTTTGCGTAGTCCTCCGGCTCAAGGGTAAAGGAAGCCGTCACAAGAGCCTCCCCTTCATAATATCCGTGCAAATTACATCTGCTCCTTCCCAAAAGGGCGGCTTTCCCGCCGCCCGGGAGATATGTTTTATACCCGGTTCTTCAAAAATAACCGGGATCACAGGCTACAGGCCTTCCTCCGTCTCCCGCTTACTGGTGCCGGAAAGAAGCATTCCCTGCACCTCCGGCAGGACGGAAGGCTCTACAGAACGCAAAGGCAAAATAACCATGGCGTTTTTCCCTGCGGGGAAAAGGAGAATCATATTTTTATATTCCTCCATCTCGCAGGTACCATCAAGGGGAATCTCCCACTGCTTTCCTTCTCTTCCCATATCGATGGAATCCGGATAGATTTCCATTTCCACATGGGATTTGTTGGGGTCTTTTGCCATGCGGGAAGCCATACGGCGCCGGCCCAGCCACGGAACAAAGAGAACCACAGCCGCCAGAATGACACAGGCCACCGCGAAAAACATTGCCTGCCCTGTTTTAAGGCCAAAATACTGGTAAAGGAACACACAGGCCGCCGCCAGCAGAACCCCCGCCTCAATCAGAGCCCTTTTCCCGGCTCTTTTGGTAAAGGGGAAACGGCTGAGGGCTTCAAAAATTTCCTGTTCCCGCAGGTCGCAGGAAAGGCGGATTCCTGTTTGAGGGGATTCATATTCCGCAGCGTCGTCATCCAGAACAAGCTGAGCCTCGCTGCCGTCCCATTCCACGGGTTCTTCCCCGTCGCCTTCTCCGCCTTCTTCTTCGGAGGGATTTTGGCCTTCAAATTCATCGGCTTCCCCGTTTTCCGGATCCATTTCTTCCTTTTTAGGGAAGCTTTCGCCTTCTTCCTCCTGCAATCTATCCTGGGGAATTTCTCCCTCTTCCTTCCACGGTCGGGGAGGGGTCTCTTCTCCTGTTTTCCATTCCTGCGTATGTGTTTTCATGTATCTTCTCCTTATTGCGTTTGTATATGCCGTTAAATATCCAGGTTCTGTACATACCGGGCGTTCTTTTCGATAAATTCCCGGCGGGGCTCTACCTTGTCGCCCATCAGGACGGTGAGAGCCTCGTCTGCCGCAGCGGCGTCTTCCACTTCCACTTGCAGCATGATGCGTGTTTCCGGATTCATAGTGGTCTCCCAAAGCTGCTCGGAATCCATTTCGCCCAAGCCTTTATAGCGCTGGATCTCATAGCCGGAACCGAACTGATCCATCAATTTATCCCGTTCCTGATCCGAATAGGCGTAATGATGCTTGCCGCCCTTGGTGATCCGGTAAAGGGGAGGCTGCGCCAGAAACACGTGGCCTTCCTCCACAAGGGGTTTCATAAACCGATAGAAGAAAGTGAGAAGGAGGGTGCGGATATGGGAACCGTCCACGTCCGCATCAGCCATAATGATAATCTTACCGTACCGAAGCTTATTAAGGTCAAATTCTTCCCCGATACCGCAGCCCAGGGCCGTCACCACCGGCATAAGCTTTTCATTGCCGTAAACCTTATCCAGCCTTGCTTTTTCTACGTTGAGCATCTTGCCCCAAAGAGGCAGAATAGCCTGGAATTTTCGGTCCCGCCCGCCTTTGGCGGAACCTCCTGCGGAATCACCCTCCACGATGTAGATTTCCGTCTCATCCGGGTTCCGGCTCTGGCAATCCGCCAGTTTTCCGGGGAGAGCCGCATTTTCCAGCGCGGATTTCCGCCGCACCAGTTCTCTGGCTTTCCGGGCCGCTTCCCTTGCTCTGGACGCCGCCAGGGCTTTATCGAAAATCGCTCTGGCAACAGCAGGATTTTCCTCCAGATATACGGAAAGCTTTTCTCCCACCAAGCTGTTTACAAGAGTGGCGATTTCCGTGTTGCCCAGTTTGCCTTTAGTCTGGCTCTCAAACTGGGCGTCTTTCACCTTTATGCTGATAATGACCGTCAGGCCTTCCCGCACATCATCGCCGGAAAGGTTTTTATCGTTTTCCTTCAGTATATTATATTTGCGGGCGTAATCGTTCATCACACGGGTAAGGGCCCTTTTAAAGCCTTCCTCGTGGGTGCCGCCGTCCACCGTATGGATATTGTTGGCAAAGCTGAGCATCAGCTCGTTATAAGAATCCGTATACTGCATGGCGATTTCCGCCGTGGAATTGTTATCTGCCGCCACACCGGAAAAATGAATAATATCCGGATGGATAACCTCTACCGCTTTCTTCTTATTGATGTATTCCACAAAAGAAGAAATACCCCCATGATAGCAGAAGCTGTCGCTCTGACCGTCTTCCGTCCTAAGATCGGAAAGACAGATGTGCACGCCCGCATTCAGGAAAGCCTGTTCCCGCAGGCGCATCTGCAGGGTGGTGTATTCATAAACGGTGCTCTCCTTAAAGATTTCCGGATCCGCTTTAAAACGGACAGTAGTTCCGTGCCCATCCGTGGGGCCCTTGTCGATCAGCTCCGTTACCGCATTTCCCCGCTCAAAGCGCTGGTAATACAGCCTGCCGCCGTTTTGAACCTCTACCTCCAGATATTCCGAAAGGGCGTTTACCACCGACGCACCTACGCCGTGCAGGCCGCCGGATACCTTATAGCCGCCGCCGCCGAATTTTCCGCCTGCGTGCAGAACGGTATACACCACCGTCACGGCGGGAAGCCCCGTTTTCTGTTCGATGCCTACAGGAATGCCGCGGCCGTTGTCCCGCACCTGGATGATATCCCCGGGAAGGATCTCCACGTCCACCCGGTCGCAGAACCCCGCCAAGGCCTCGTCGATGGCGTTGTCTACGATTTCATATACAAGATGATGCAGGCCCCGGGGACCTGTGGAGGAAATATACATGCCCGGCCGTTTCCGGACAGCCTCCAGCCCTTCCAGAACCTGTATCTGGCTTTCGTCATATTCCTGCTGCGCGCGGGTAATTTCATTCAGCTCCATATTCTCTAAAACGCTCCCTTAGCTTTATCGGCGCTCTTCGGCGCTCTGTTTGCTCTTATGCTTCATGCTTTTATGCTTATACTCTTTTTCGCTTTTTCTTTTTCGACGTCCTTTTTCTTATCGCAAAAGCATACAGACTCTATATATATATAGCCCTATATGCACAGCCGTTTTTCCGGCCGGGTTTACGGCTGCCGCCTCTCCGGAGGAGAAAACTGCACCGTTTCCTGGGAAACAGGCTGGTTTTTTTCCGGCTGCCCGTTATATCCGTTTGTTCCGTTTTCATAGGGAAGAGGGCCTTTAAACTGGGTGGTATACCCTTCCCTGTAAAGCTGCCGGGAATCCTGCACCCTTTGAACAGGCGGAGCCGGAGGCATTGCCTGCCCGGTCTTTCCCTTTTTAACAGCCTTCCCGTACTGCCGGGCGGCAGGAGATTCCAACGGCTTTTTCCGCAGGACAGGTTTTTTCAGCCGCACCAAAAAACAGCAGAGGACGGAAAAAACAAAATAGGGAAGAACCAGCCACAAAAAGACGGTAAGATTAAAAACATTCCCGCCGATCCTGGTGACCAGAAATCCTATCAAAGAAACAATTACCGCCGCGCTTCCCAGAATATACACAGCCGGGTCCAATATAATATTGGAGATTCCCCCGCATTTCGGGCATAGGAATTCACCCTGGTTCTTAAGATACCAGCTGTAAAGAGGATTTATTTTCTTGCCGCAGTAAGGGCATCTGGGAAGCCTGAATTTTTTCATATCGGTTACCTCGTGTTAACTTTTCTATATGTGCGGATAAGGGGATATGCTGGGGGCCTTTCTTAAGTTCCTTTGCCCGTCTTCTGCAAAACCAGGCCGCAAACCGGGCAAAACAAAAGACTCCCCCTGCCCATATATCCCTATACAGGGCAGAGGGAAAACCTCTTATAAGACAATTATAGCGCATTTTTGAAAAAACCGCAAGTTCTGCAGCCCTTTTCATCCCATATTGGAGAGAGAATCCACATACCCGCTCCTTTTTAAAAGGGTGGAAGAAGAAATCTGGGAAATATAGACAGTGGGCGCCTCTTCCTTTTCTCCCCAACAGAGAACAAAGGATTTTGGCAGCTCCATGGAAACATTTACCACCCTGCCGCTTTTTTCACATTTCGCAAGATAGTCCCGAGTTATTTTGGAGATGGTGGACGTGTCCATATCAAAAATGCCGATAATATCCCTTGTACGCACAACGGTATCCTGGCCAAGATGAAGATACATAGAAAGCCTCCTTCTTTTTGCCCGTTTAAGAATATCCGAAATACGGGCAGCTTTTTATGCAGCGTTCAGCGTTTCGCAAGCGTATCGATTTTTCGTGTTTTTCATGCCTTTCAAGGCTTTTCCGTATGGATATGCTTATTTTCTTTTTGTATTATGCTTATTGTGAAATGCCGGGATTCCTTTCTTTTTCGGGATCCGGCGGAGGTGTTTCCAACACATTCCCTTTTTCCACGAAGAAGCGCTTTCCTTCCTGCAAACGGCGGGCCGGTTCCGGGGAACAGCAGGTTAAAAAGACCTGGCGCCCCTCCAGATGGTTCAGAAGATATTCCTGCCGGCCGGAGTCCAGTTCACTAAGGACATCGTCCAAAAGGATCACCGGTTCCTCCCCGGTAAACCGTTTTAAAAGCTCCGCTTCCGCCAGCTTGAGAGCCAGCACGGCGGAGCGCTGCTGCCCCTGGGAGCCGAAGCTCCTGGCGGGGACGCCGTTGAGGCGGATCGCAAGATCCCCCCTGTGAGGTCCTTTTCCCGTATGGCCGAAACGCATATCCTCCCTGCGGCTTTCCGAAAGAGCCTTAGAAAGGCTGTCTTCATATCCTTTTTCGTAGGAAAGGCTGAGGGTTTCCCGGCCCCCGGAAATTCCCTCATAAGCTGCCGCGGCCAAAGGTTCCAGAGCTTCTACATACTGAAGGCGGCCTTGGGTCATTTTTTCTCCAAACTGGGAAAGGCGCATGTCCCAGATTTCCAGTGTATCCAGCAATTCCGGGTGGCGGGGGATATCTTTTAGAAGGGCATTGCGCTGGAAAAGAGTCCGGTTGTATTGGGTTATAAGGCCGGCAAAGGAAGGGCGGGATTGGCACAGGGCCGAATCCAGAAACTGTCTGCGCCCGGAAGGGCCGTCCTTCACCAAAGAAAGATGCTCCGGAGAAAAGATCACCGCGCAGAATTTTCCTACCACTTCCGAGGAACTGCGCTTCTTTACGCCGTTCAGAGTAAAAAAGCGTTTTCCTTCCCGCAGGCGCAGGCAGATTTCCTGCTTTCTTTCTTCGCTGAAAAAAGAGAGGGAAAGGGAGGCTTCTCCGCCGTTTAAGCGGACCATCTCCCCGTCCTTGGCGCCGCGAAAGGATCTGCCCCCTGTAAAGATCCAAATGGCTTCCAGAAGGTTTGTCTTTCCCTGGCCGTTTTCTCCATAGATCACATTTGCGCCCGGGGAGGGGAAAAGACCCAGGGAAGAAAGGTTCCGGAACCCGGAAGCCTCCAGGGATTCCACCCGCATGGTTATTTCTCCCCGTCCGGGGAACAGATCTCCACAAGGAGCCCGTTATATTCCGCCCGGTCCCCCGGCCGGAGCTTTTTTCCCCGCATCAGGCAGGTTTCCCCGTTCACCTTTACAAGGCCGTCCTGCACGGCCACTTTGGCCTGGCCGCCGGTCTCCGCGGCGCCGGCCAGCTTAAGGGCGTCCTGCAGGCGGATAAATTCCGTATCAATGCAAAGTTTTTCCATTTTCATCGTTGTTCTGTCTCCCTATTTCCCGGAGTTATGGTTTCTTTATCTTTTCTATCTTTTCTGCTTTTTCTTCCTGGTTTCTCCGTTTACCAGACCCGCAGAAAGAAGATATCTTTTCTCCATATTTCATTCCTATTTTTTATAAATTGAAATACAAAATGAAATAAAACAATTTTATATTACAAAATGTATATTCTATTCATTATCCATTTGCCTTCAGGCGGACAGGCAGCACCAGAAAAAGATACGAATCCCCCTGGGGCGGCATAATTTTCATGGGGCTCAAGGGCCCATTGAGCTGAATGCGGACTTCATCCCCTTCTGTATTTCGCAGAGCGTCCAGAAGGTAACGGTTATTAAAGCCCATTTCCAATCCAGCCCCTTCTATGGAAGCGGAAAACTGGTCGTTGGCTCTGCCGATGGCAGTAGAACAGGAAAGGTGGATGGAATCCTCCCCGAACACGCAGCGGATGGGGCTTTTGAGCCTGTCCGTAATCAGGAGGGAGACACGCTCCACGCTGTTGATAAATTCCCGTGTGTTCACTTTTACCTCCGTTTGGCAGGCGGAAGGAATGGCGGAACGGTAATCCAGGAATTCCCCTTCCAAAAGGCGGGATATAACGGTGTAATTTCCGATGGTAAAGAGGATATGCCTTCTTCCCACCTGGATGCCTGCTGACTCCTCATCCTCCGGCAAAAGCTTCATAACCTCCGAAAGGGTTTTCCCAGGCACCACGAAGGAGAGTTCTTCCTCTGAACCTTCCGTAGAAAGGGTTTCTTCCCGCAGAGCAAGGCGGTATCCGTCCACGGATATAAGCCGCAGCTTTCCGCCGGAAAGCTCAAAAAGGGTGCCTGTATGGATGGGCTTTGCATCAGAATCCGCTACGGCAAAAATGGTCTGGCGGATCATGCCTTTGAGAAGCCCGTTTGGAATCTGAAATTCTCCCACTCCCGAAACGGAGGGAAGTTCCGGATATTCTTCGGCCCCCATACCCGCAATGGAAAATTCACTGGCCCCGCTTTCAATGGTAGTTACATTTTTATCGTCCACCGTAAGTTTCACCAGATCCCCCGGCAGACGACGGATAATATCCGAAAACAAACGGGCGCTCAAAATTACGGATCCTTTTTCCGAAACACGGGCGGAAAGGCGGGTAGTCATACCCAGTTCCAGGTCAAAGCCGCAGAGGGTCATGCCCTCAGCCTCCGCTTTCAGCAAAATACCCTCCAGGGCAGGAACGGAAGATTTGGAAGAAACGGCCCGCTGCACATTGGAGACAGCCTCCACCAGCTGCTGCCGGTCACAGGTTAATTGGATCATATCGGTTCATCCTTTCTTTTTATACGATCATGCATTCTGCTTTTCATGTTTTTCATGGGTATTTTCTACTGGCTTCTATATTTCCATATTTTACGCTTTCCTGTTTTCGCAACAAAATACCCTAAACTCCCCGCATAAAAACGCCTGTAAAACAAATCTAATATTGTCTTTGGAGGCGGAACGGCATAGGTATACAGATTAAGTATATAAAGTCTTTAAGAAAATAGCAAGGCGGTTTTTGAGAGATTTTTTCGAAACCCGGAAAACAAAAAGGAGAAAAATCGGGAGAATTGCATGTGTTCATAGTTTTGAACATGCGCAATTCTCTTCAGCAGGAAAGAAAAAGATTGAAAAAGAGCATGCAGGAGTATCTATACCTTCCTGCAATATATGCAAGGTGAGCTTTCTCGCCTGCAAGGACGAGGAAATGTATACAAATAGTATGTATGGTTAAAAAAGAGCAGAGGGGAGAGGGAGGGCGTCGTTTTACTCTGGCTATCAGCAATATAGCAATGTTTTAGGATAGCTTTATATTTAGTAGTCGCAGTAGAGGGGCCGGAAAAGTGGAAAATAAAAAAATCCCCCTTGGTATCTGAAAAAAACGCAGAAAAGAATCGTGAAATCCAATGTGGATAAGTTGTGAATTTCACATTTCGTTGGCAGTCTTCCACAGTATTGTGGAAAACTCGGTGGGGAAAGTTGAAAACAAGTGAAAAGCGAAAAGGCGAAAGACAAATGGTTTTATACGTTTTAAATGTATATTTATACATTTTTTATACAGCATTATGTATGTATCGTATTTTTCTTTACGGTTCTTCTTTGCTTTTTTCATTCTGTATAAATAAAATAAAAATGCTTCATTTTTGGCGTTTTTGCAGGCTAAGAAAAGGCTTGGGATCTTGCTGTATAGAGTATACGCATGGTCAGATAACGGTTCCTTGTATTTTGGAAAAGAAAAACAGGGAAGCACAGGCTTTCTGTTTGCCTTGTGCATCCCTGTTATTTTGCTGTTTCTATTTGTTGTCTGCCAAATTACCGGTCCCGGATATTTTTGATAATATCCTCGGCGGTGGCGCGGGTGCGGCTGTCTTTCCCGATCTTCTTTTCCATTTCCTGCAGGGAATACACCACCGTGGAATGGTCCCTGCCGCCGAATTCCTCTCCGATGGAGGCGGTCGGAAGCTGGGTGATCTCCCGGACTACATACATAGCCATCTGCCGGGCCTTTGAAATGTTGGAAGAGCGCTTGGAAGAACGGATATCCGCTGCGGAAACGCCGAAGGTCCTGGCCACTTCTTCGATGATTTTCTCCACTGTAAGAGGAGTGGGCTGCTCGTTGCTCATAATATCGCTGATAGCCGCCTGAGCTGTATTGATGCTGGGCATATCCCCGTTCAGGAGGTAATAGGCCTTCATCTTTTTTACGATTCCTTCCAGCTGCCGGATATTGTTCTTTACCCGGTTGGCAATGTATTCGCAGACTACGTCTGGAATATCGATCTGCAATAGCTCCGCTTTCCGGCGGATAATAGCGATCCGGGTTTCAAAATCCGGGGGCTGCACGTCAGCGGTAAGTCCCCATTCAAAACGGGTCAGAAGTCGTTCCTCCAGGGTGGCAATGTCCTTTGCCGGCCGGTCGGAGGTCAGAACGATCTGCCTGTGGGCCTCATACAGGGAATTGAATGTGTGGAAGAATTCTTCCTGGGTGGAATCCTTGCCGGCGATGAACTGGATGTCGTCCACCAGAAGGATATCAGCTTTGCGATACCGCTCATGGAAATCCTGGGTAGTACCGTGGCGGATGGCGTCGATCATTTCATTGGTAAAATCGTCGCCCTTTATGTAGATGATGGTCATTTCCGGATAATTCTGGGCAATGGAATTGTATATAGCCCGCAAAAGGTGCGTTTTTCCCAAACCGGAATTTCCATAGATAAAAAGCGGATTATAAAGGGTTGCGGGTTTTGTGGCTACTGCCATACAGGCCGCATGGGCAAATTTGTTGGAAGGACCCACGATAAAGGTATCGAAGGTATATTCGTAATCTTCCGAGGAAACCGTTTCTTCCTCCTTGGGCGCTACTTCCTCCGGGATCACAAAACGGATGTTGAACGTCATGCCGAAAATGTGTTCCAGCGCTTCCGTAAGCAGGGAGGTATAACACCGGGTCAGAGTCTGCCGGTGGAAATCGTTGGGAACCTGCAGGACGGCAATATTTCCCGCGAAATCCAGTTCCACAGGCTCAATGCGGCTGATCCATGTTGTAAAGGCCACTTCTGTTATGCGGCCTTTGCAGTAATCGCAGACTAGGCTCCAGGCCTCGCTAAAAGATTCCATACTTCCATTTTCCCTTTCCATAACTAATCTTTCTTTCCTTGCTTTTTCTTCCGCAAGATCTTGTTAAAATATCATAAAACGGATAGGGGATCCGAAAAGCCCCTATCCTATATCAACGTATTCAATGGATGTAGGTATGTATATGTGCACATACATCCTTACAAAGTAGGTTTTTCTTAACTATATTTTAAGGAAGAAAAACCTGGACGGAAAGAAATAGAAATCCTCTTTTTGGAGGCAAACCCACTTTTCAGACAAAAATAAAATCGTATATTTTAAGATATAAGCAGAAAAAAACAGGGGAATACCAGTATCTGTGAGAGGAATTTCCCGAAAAACACATATATATGTTGAGTATAGCATAAATTCCACGGCACTTCAATCAACTTCTATCAACTTATTTTCAAAATGCAATGGCAAAATTCGGAAAAATTCTTTTCTAGTGCCCAGTGTTTAGAAAATAAAGGTATAATTTCTATATTTTCTTTCTGTATTATATGGCTTTAAGAACGAGTTTTTAAAGAAGAAGGTTAAAAACTGTCTATTTCTAAAAAACTCCTTTCAGTTAATCAAAGTTAAAAAATCAAAAGGCTTTTGTATGTATTTAATAGTATGTATACATTGGTTAAGAGGCTATTTTGAAAAAATAGGATTAAGGCATGCATTTGTTTACGGGTATTTTTCATTTTTTAATAGAAAGCAATCCAGGTAATCTTCTCTGCAGTTGAAAGCTTGCTTTTACCGGAAAAAATCTGTTTGTAAGGGGAGATTTTCCTGAAAATAGTGGGGAGCGGCAGTTGACAGAAACCGCATTTTTCATTATAATGCTAAGGTGCAAGGTTTGTACCCTGCTGTTTTGTTTTGCATTTTTGTCTCCGGAATTGTTTCGGATCCCTTTAAAAGGGAGGCAGGTATCTTTAACCTGTTCATAAGGAAAGCAAGAATGCAGAAACAAAATAAAGAAGGCGGGGGTTTTGCGGCGGCGCTTTTAAAATGCTTATTTTAATATGAAATATGCATTTTTTGCAATTGCGCATTGTGTAGGATCCGTATTCCTGTATTCTATAGTATACAGCATACGGCGCCGCAGGGGATGAAGAAGGATAAACTTCTTTCTCTCATCCCGAAATGTCAGAGCTTTATAACCCGAAAGGAGGTTTTTCAAGATGCTGAGAACCTATCAGCCCAAGAAGCTCCACAGAAAGAAGGAGCATGGCTTCAGAAAGAGAATGTCCACCAGCAATGGCCGCAAGGTGCTGGCTCGTCGCCGCGCCAAGGGCAGAGCCCGTTTGAGCTACTGAGTCTCATACGCATTCGTTTAACCAGAGCCGGCCGCCGCTTGCCGGCCGCGCCGAAGCGGAAAACCGGCGCGCAGAGCAAAAGGGCCACCGTTGAGTGGCCTTTCTTTGTAGATATTATAGATATTCTGTATTTTTCCGCTGCCTTTACCGATTATTTTCAAAAAAGGCAGGGAATGGCTTTTAAAATTGCCCAGAGATACGAGGGAACCTATGGATTTGTATCTTCCAATAAAGGATAACAGGGATTTCAGGCGCATGTATGCCCGGGGAAAGTCATATGTTTCCCCGGCTCTTGTAACCTATGTTATGCGCAACCGCTCCGGCAGTCTTCGGGTGGGAATCACTACAAGCAAAAAAGTGGGTAATGCGGTAAAAAGGAGCCGTTCCCGCCGGGTGATCCGGGAAGCGTTTCGGGTTTCCGCCGGTCGGGTAAAGCCAGGATATGATTTCGTGTTTGTAGCCAGGGGAAAAACCCCTTTTGTAAAAAGCACCGATTTGAGCCGTGTTATGGAAAAGCATCTGCGGGATGCGGGGGTTTTGCTGTGACCACCCCAAAAAAGCCGAAGGGCGGGGGATTCGTTTCAGGGCTTCAGAGCTATAGCCCAAAGGGAATCCTGATCCGTCTGATTCGTTTTTATCAGAAAGGGATATCCCCTTTAAAAAAGCCCTGCTGCAAATATATCCCAACCTGTTCCAACTATGCGTTGGAGGCCATCAAACGGTTCGGCGCCCTGAAAGGAGGAGCGTTGGCTCTTTGGAGGCTTCTGCGATGCAACCCTTTCAGCCGGGGCGGATACGATCCGGTTCCCGAAAAAAAAGGGAAAGGCAGTGGAAGCGGGAAGGACGGGCCGGATATTTTTTGATTGTGTCTGCGATCGTGTACTGTTTTTGTTCATTTGTGCAGCGCAGTATGATAGCATGCAGTATATTCTATGATACGATTATGGTGACATACGTTTTATAAGCTTTAATAAAACAGGTAAAGCTAGCATTTAAACTGTTTGTATAATTTTGTAAGCTTGATACTCTTTGTATACAGTATCGCCCGGGAAACCAGGTTCTTAGGCTGAACATTTTCAATGTTTTTTGGGCGTTTTTATACAGGAAGGGAAGAGAATAACGGCAGGATCGTCCCAGGGAAAGGCTCTAAAAGTGGGCCGGGAGGATATACGTTCCCTTTGACCAAACACAGAGGAGATTGAGTATGGATATTTTTAACTGGTTCGGCAGTATACTGGGTTATCTGCTGTGGTTTCTGTATGAAATCGTGCAGAACTACGGCGTAGCGATTCTGCTTTTTACCTTGATTATGAAAGTTCTTCTGTTCCCCTTCTCGGTGAAGCAGCAGAAATCCATGGCTTCCCAGTCTAAGGTGCAGAAGAAAGTAAAAGAGCTGCAGAAAATTTACGCCAACGATCGTTTAAAGCTGCAGACGGAAACACAGAAGCTCTATGAAAAAGAGGGCGTAAGCATGACGGGCGGATGCCTTCCCATGCTGATCCCCTTCCCTATTATGCTGGGCCTCTATTGTTCTGTGCTTTTCCCCCTGCGGAACGCCCTGCATATTGCGGCTGAACGTGTAACGGAGGCTACCCAGATGCTCCAGCAGATTCCCGGTATCGGGGCCAGTCTGGGCACCAATTACGGGGAAATGGAAATTATTAAGAATTTTGATTCTCTTAAAGGATACTTAACCATGTTCCAGCCTGATGAGCTGGACAGGATCGAGTCTTTCAGCAAAGGCTTTAAGTTCCTTGGGCTGGATCTTCTGGCTACGCCCAGCGCATCGCCTTTTTCGGATATGTTGTGGCTGATCCCGGTGCTCTGCCTTATAGCCTCTTTAGGTTCCAGCTTTGCCATGCAGAAACTGCAGCCCGGAGCACAGCAGCAGGCCGGCTGCATGAAAGTTATGATGTATGGCTTTCCCTTCTTTACCGCATGGCTGGCTTGGACGATGCCCGCCGCTGTTGGTTTCTACTGGACAATTCAGACCATTTTGGGCTTTGTGCAGACTCTTGTTACCCATCGTTTCTATAGTCCCCAAAAGCTTTCGGCTCAGGCAGAAGCTGCCAGAATAGCCCGCCGCCGGGGAGAGGAAGCGGCTGTGAAAGAGCTGCCCCCCCATCAGCAAGTAGAGGTAAGAAAGCAGCTGGAAGCCAAGTTCCTGTATAGCACAAAGGGGCAGAAGCAGGTTAACGAAAAGAAAAACAATGAGAAGAAAGCTTCCCAGAATAAAAAGCATTCCAAAGGCCAGGGAGCCCAGAATGCCCAGTATCTTGGGAGTAAGAAATAGATAAGACAGCAGAAGAGCCGCTCTATATGTATTTGGGGCGGCAGGAATTGAGAACGAGGAGGTAATCCGCTATGATAAAGGAAGCGATTGCTACCGGCGAGACTGTGGAAGCCGCCAAAGAGGCTGCGTGCCGGGAACTGGGCGTAGAATCGTATGAAGCGGAATTTGAAGTATTGGAATTGCCTGTGAAAAAGACCTTTGGCCTTTTTGGCGGCAGCCCTGCGAAAGTCCGGGCTTTTGTGAAAACAAGCCCTGCCCAGGTGGCGGCTGATTATCTGCGGGATATATTGGAGCATATGGGCGTTGCGGACGTAGGTTTTTCCATTTCTGAAGAGGAAAACGGTGCTGTTATCACCATTACGGGAGATGACATCGGTTTTGTAATCGGCCACCGGGGCGAGACACTGGACGCTCTGCAGTATCTTTCCGGTTTGGTATCCAATCATGTGGAGAATTCCTATTATCGCATTACCTTGGATATCGGCAATTACCGGGAAAAACGCCGGGATACTTTGGAAACCCTGGGCAAGAAAATGGCTGCGAAAGCTGTCCGCACAGGGCGGAACGTTTCTTTGGAACCCATGAATCCTTATGAGAGAAGGATTATTCATACGGCTGTCCAGGAAGTGGAAGGCGCGAAATCCTGGAGTGAGGGAGAAGATACGGGACGCCATGTGGTTATCGGTCCCGTAGAAGGAGAAAGACCCCAGCGCCGTGGATACCGGGATGGGAACCGCTATGGGAACCGGGATCGGTATAACCGTTCCGGCCGGGGCGGATACCGGCAGGATCGGGAGCGCAGGGACTATGCTTCCCGCCGGGATTATGGAGAAGGCAGATCCTATCAGAAGGCGGAGACAACTTCTAATTCCGCTGCTGTTGCTCCTACTGCTCCGCGGCAGGAGATCAAGGGAGCCCTTTACGGCCGGATTGATGTGGTAAAGAAGAATACGGAAGAAGCCGGGGAATAAAACGGCGCAGGATTCCTTCTTATACGGATATGGCGGATACCGGAAAACGGTATCCGCCTTTTGCCGTAGAAAACGGGTATTTTGAAAAGCAAATCCAAAAGAAAGGCTAGATAGTAACGAGATAATAGGAAGAAAAAAGAGAGCCTTTCGCAGGGGAAAATGAGCCGGGAGGGTGTATTCCTTTTCTCTCTTTTGCTATACTGATAAGAAGGAAGTTTTTTGCCGGATCCAGTGTATGGTATCCCTATGCAGGGTAGGCTGAATATTTGCAGTATCTGTTATCCGGCAAGTAAAGCCGGAGAGTAAACATATGAAAGAACAGGAAGAAATCGAAAAAAGGAGCGGGAATTGCGTATGGAAGGAAAGGGCGGAAGAACGATTGCGGCCATATCCACGGCCCAGGCTCCCGGGGGAATCGGCATTATCCGTATTTCAGGCCCCGACGCCTTAAAAATTGCAGATAGGGTCTTTTTTTCCAAAAACGGTAAGCGTATTTCCGGGCAAAAGGGATATACGGTTTTATACGGAGAGGTACGCAGGCTTTCTTCCGGGGAAAAGCTGGATGAAGCCCTGGCTACCTGTTTTCGCGGGCCCAGAAGCTTTACGGGGGAGGATGTAGCGGAGCTTTCCTGCCATGGGGGGCTGTATATTCTCCGCCGGGTACTAAAGGAAGTCTATGAGGCGGGGGCATCCCCTGCGGAACCGGGAGAATTTACCCGCCGGGCTTTTTTAAACGGGAAAATCGGCCTTACGGAAGCGGAATCGGTTATGGAACTGATCTCCGCTCAGGGCGCCGGGGCCGCCCGGGCGGCTATGGCAGGCCATGAAGGAGTGCTGGAAAAGCGCATAGGTTCCATACGAGAAAAGCTTCTTAATCTGGCCGCTCATTTAGACGCCTGGGCGGATTATCCCGAAGAAGACATTGAGGAAGTGGAAGCGGGGGCTTTGGAAACGTCTTTGCTGGAAGCCAAGGGGGAGATCGAAAAGCTTCTTTCTTCTTTTGAAGCGGGAAAGATCCTCCGGGAAGGTGTGGACACCGTCATCGCCGGAAGACCCAATGCGGGAAAATCCACTCTGATGAATCTGCTTTCCGGCTGTGAACGCTCCATCGTTACCGATGTGGCGGGAACCACCCGGGATATTGTGGAGGAAACGGTGCTTTTAGGAGAGATCCCTCTCCGGCTGGCGGATACGGCCGGCCTGCGGTTTACGGAGGATCCGGTGGAGTCCATCGGCGTGGAGAAGGCCCGGCAGCGGCTTGCTTCCGCAGGGCTGATCCTGGCGGTCTTTGATTCTTCCTGTGCCTTAAATGCAGAGGATAGGGAACTGGCGGAAGCCTGCCGTGGTATCCCTTCGGTGGCTGTTATCAATAAAAGCGATTTGGAATCAAAAATAGACTATTCGTATATTTATGATAATTTTAAACATGTAGTAGTATTATCTGCCCTTTCGGGCAGCGGGCTGGAAGATTTAAACCGGGAAGTAGCGGAACTGTTAAAAACGGGAGCGTTGGATCCTAACGAAGGCATCCTTTTTACGGAGCGTCAGCGGGATTCCGCCCGCCGTGCAGGGGAAGGGATAGAAGAAGCTCTGAATGCTTTGCGTATGGGCATGACTTTGGACGCCGTGACCGTTTCCCTGGAGGGAGCTGTTTCCTCTCTGTTGGAGCTGACTGGGGAAAGAGCTTCGGAAGCGGTTGTGGAACAGGTATTTGCCCGGTTCTGTGTAGGGAAATAGAAAGCGGAAAACCATAGGAAAAGAATGGATACAGGGAAAAGAGAATCCGGGAAAAGGCCGGAATCTTACGGTGGTATTGCCGGAAAGGTAAGGCTGCCGGCAAGACGGATGAGCAGAAAGGATAGGACAAGATGAAATATTTTGCAGGGGAACTGGATGTTGCGGTGATTGGTGCCGGTCATGCGGGCATCGAGGCCGCTTTGGCCGCGGCAAGGCTTGGCTGCCGGACGGCGGTTTTTACCATTAATATGGATGCTGTGGGAAATTGCCCCTGCAACCCTTCCATAGGAGGGACGGCAAAGGGGCATCTTGTCCGGGAGATCGACGCTTTGGGCGGCGAGATGGGAAGGGCGGCCGACGCCTGCATGCTGCAGAGCCGGATGCTCAATAAGGGCAAAGGCCCCGCCGTCCACTCTCTGCGGGCTCAGATCGACAGACGCAGGTATTCCGAATATATGAAACATACCCTGGAGCTGCAGGAAAACCTTTCCATGAAACAGGCGGAAATAACGGATCTGGAGCGTCTGGAGGACGGTCTCTGGCGGCTCACCACCCGTCTGGAGGCCCAGTATACGGCCAAGGCGGTGATTTTGGCCACGGGAACTTTTTTAGGCGGCCGTATTTATGTGGGAGACGTTTCCTATGAAAGCGGCCCGGATGGGCTCTTTCCCGCTGCTTTTCTCAGCGAGCCTCTCCGGAAGCTGGGCCTTCGTCTCCGCCGGTTCAAGACCGGCACGCCTGCCCGAGTTCTTCGTTCCAGCATTGATTTTACCAATCTGGAAAAGCAGGAGGGGGACGACCCGGTGATCCCCTTTTCCTACGACACCCTTACACCCAAGGAAAATACCGAAGCCTGCTATATTTCCTGGACAAACGGGGAGACAAAGCGGATCATTCTGGAGAATATTCACCGTTCCCCCTTATATGGCGGGAAAATTGAGGGGGTTGGCCCTCGCTACTGCCCAAGCATAGAGGATAAAATCGTGCGCTTTGCGGATAAGCCCCGGCATCAGCTTTTCATTGAGCCCTGCGGAGCGGATACGGAGGAAATGTATTTGCAGGGAATGAGCAGCAGCTTGCCGGAGGATGTGCAAATTGCCTTTTATCACACTATCCCCGGCTTGGAAAACGTCCAGATCATGCGTTCCGCCTATGCCATTGAGTATGACTGTGTGGATCCCACCCAGATGGACAGCACCCTGGAATTTCACGATCTTCCCGGCCTTTACGGGGCAGGGCAGTTTAACGGAAGCTCAGGCTATGAAGAGGCTGCGGCTCAGGGATTGGTGGCAGGCATCAATGCGGCTTTGAAGATACAGAAGAAACCTCCCATGCTTTTGGATAGGGCCGGTTCTTATATAGGCACATTGGTGGACGACCTGATTACCAAGGGAGTCATGGATCCTTATCGGATGATGACTTCCCGGAGCGAATACAGGCTTGTTTTGCGGCAGGATAACGCGGATGAGCGGCTGACGCCTTTTGGAAGGGAGCTGGGGCTCATTTCCGATGAGCGGTGGAGCCGTTTTCAGGAAAAGGAGCAGGCCAAGAAGCAGGAAAAGGAGCGGGTTATGAAGACCGTTCTTTCTCCTACAAAGGAGCTCAACGAGATGCTTGTTTCACGTGGAACATCCCCTGTTTCCACAGGTGTGCGGCTGGGAGATCTCTTGAAGCGGCCGGAAATGAATTATCAGGTGCTCTCTCCCTTTGATCCTGAAAGGCCTTCTTATCCGGAGGCGGTTTTTGAAAATGTGGAGATCGAGCTGAAATACGAAGGGTATATACGCAGGCAAAAAGCGGATATCCAGGAGATGCGCCGTTTAGAGAAAAAAGCTCTTCCTCAGAATACGGATTACAGAGACATTACCGGTTTGCGGGCGGAGGCCCAGGAAAAGCTGAACCGAATCCGCCCGGAAAATGTGGGGCAGGCTTCCCGTATCAGCGGAGTGAGCCCGGCGGACGTATCCGTGCTTTTAATCTGGCTGGCAAAGGAGGCGGGGGAACCCCTGCATCCTTCCCAGAATATGGGTAAAGACTCGGAATAGCACCCACAGATAAGAAAACACGGATAAAAACGGCGGAATGCGAATGCAAAAGTAATTAAGAAAGGCGGAAGGAGCCATGGACAGCCAGATACACAAAGAGGATATACGCCCTTATCTGTTGGAGCTTTTCGGGGCAGCCGGCATTCCCTGCAGCGGAGAACAGGCGAATCAGCTGCAGCGCTATTTGGAATTGCTGCGGGAATGGAACGGGAAAATGAACCTTACGGCTATAACGGAACCGGAACAAGTGGCTGTGAAGCATTTTCTGGATAGCGCCCTTCTTCTTCGATACATGGAAACGGAGAAACCCGGAGGGTTCTGTTTGATTGATGTGGGCACGGGGGCAGGGTTTCCGGGAATGGTGCTGAAAATCCTTTGCCCGGAAATGCACCTTACTTTGCTGGACAGCCTCCAGAAGCGGCTCCATTTTTTAGAAGAGGTATGCCGGGAATTGGGGCTGGAAGCAGAAACCATCCATGCCCGGGCGGAAGAAGGGGGCAGAATGGAAAATCTCCGGTGCAGCTTTGACATAGCCACCGCAAGAGCAGTGGCGCCCCTGAATTTGCTGACGGAATACTGTATGCCTTTCGTAAAAATGGGCGGTTCCTTTTTTGCCATGAAAGGGCCTGGAGCCGGGCAGGAACTGGAAAACGCCCGGTACGCCATTGGGCAGCTGGGCGGCAAGCTTTACCGCTCGGAGGAATACGAGCTTCCCGGCGGCGACCGGCGAAGTGTGATGGAGATAAAACGAGTAAAGCCTCTTTCGGATGTATACCCCCGGCAGACGGCTAAAATCAAAAAGAAGCCTCTTTAAAAAATGTGGCTGGATTCTATAGAGAAGAGCTGCGGACTTGGTTCTTTGTATCCAAGTCCGCAGCTTTTTTTATTGCACTTTATGAGCTTTTAAAATCCCTGTTTGCAGGATAGGGTATAGAAGGCAGTATGGAAAATCAAAATAGTCTTTCTATTTGTATGAAAATGAATACATAGAGAATATACGCAATTATGCTTTATACCCTATATAAATGGAAGAAAAGACTTGGCGTAAAGCCAGGAGAGAGTTTATACATTTAAAAGCTGCAAGAAACGGTCTTTTGTCAGTTCCATGGTATAGGAATCTTTTTTTCCATTTTCCCCTGGATGGTATGCGGCAGTGAGAAAACCGCATTTTTCATAGCATCGCAAAGCGCCTATATTAAAGCAAAAAACCCGCAGTGTCAAACGGGAAAGCCCCATGGAGGAAAAACAGAATGTGCAGAGTTCCCGCAGAAAAGCGCCGCCTATTCCTTTGTTCTGTTTTTCATTGGATACAAGTATCCTGCAAAGATGAGCGGAATGAGAGGAACCGGCAGAAGAAGAAAGAGCTTCCTTTTCATTGCTATTTAGGCCGTCGATTTCTGCGACGGCCACGGTTTCTCCATCCTGAAGAGCCGCAAACAGGCGGCAGGTAGGGAGGGCGTTTCGTTCCCGAATCTGGTCTGCCGTAAGGGGAAATCGGTATGCGGTATATCCGGACCATTGATGCAGAAAGGCTTTATCCGTATTTCGGTTCCATTTTAGAATGGCCTGTATATCGGCTTCTTCCAAAGGACGTATTTCAAGGGAAAAGGCGTCGTTCATCATTGGTGAGGCTCCTTTCTGTGAGCAGAGCTACGGTGTAGAGCATATAGAGGGTATAACCGTATAGGAATATAATAGCAGTCTGTATGCAGTATAGCAATAGCAATCCTATGGAGAGAAAACAGTCTGTTTTATCAAGAAGCCATGTAAACAGGAAAAAATGAAAATACGTACAATGACAGGATATTTTGACAAATCTCCTTTTCATGCGGGGAAAAAGGAAAAATTGCGGGGAAATGGGCCAAAAGAACCTTGAAAATAGTAGATTCCTCTGGGCATAAAGCGACAGTCTTTTTCCAAATACTGTGATAGGATGAGCTTGTAAACAGGGAGAGCAAACAGGGACAAGTTCCTTCTTCATATGATGGGCTTTCGGATGTTTTGATTTTCTCTGTCCGTAATTTTACCCCATACATATATTTTTGGGAACGTATACTGAAAAAAGCCGCCATAAAAAATGGCGGTCATCTATAAACGGGCAATATGGGAATATTCCTGTTTATGTTTGTTTCACGTGAAACCTGCTAATGGAAAGGAAAGCAAAAGAGCTGCATATTATACTATACACATTGTTTTGCAGCAAGCTTTGCAGGTGACCCGGCAACAAAGTATAGTATGTGGTATAAAGGTTATTTTGCTTGAAGGGAGGAAATGCATATGCTGGGAAAACAAGAAAAGAAAAAAATCTTGCAGCTTTCTCCGGAAAGCATATTACCCAATCCCTCCCAACCCCGAAAGCATTTTTCCCAGGAGGAGTTGGAGCCCTTAGCGGAAAGTATCCGACGCAATGGGCTTCTGCAGCCTGTCACTGTGCGGAGAGGGGAGAGAGGCTGGGAATTGGTAGCCGGGGAGCGCCGCCTGCGGGCCAGCAAAATAGCTGGTCTGGAAACCATCCCTTGCATTGTGTGCAGCTGTTCGGAGGAGCAAAGCGCTATATTTGCAATGATTGAAAATTTGCAGAGGCAGGATCTGGATCCCTTTGAAGAGGCGGAAGGAATCCGCCGGCTCATTTCCGAATGGAATGTGACCCAGGAGGAAGCGGCGTCCAGGCTGGGAAAGAGCCAATCCGCCATAGCCAATAAGCTTCGGCTTCTTCGGTTTACCCAGGAGGAACGAAACTGTATCCTGGAAGGAAACCTTTCTGAGCGGCATGCCCGTGCCCTTCTGCGGCTGGAGCCGGGAGAAAAAAGAATGGCAGCCATCCGGCAGGTTCGGGAGCAGGGGCTGACGGTGTCCCAGACAGAAGAACTGACGGAACTGCTCTTAGAAGAAGAAAAAGAGCAGGGGGAACCCCAACTTGTAATGGAAAAAGTACGCCCAAAAAAGAAGATTTTGCTTAAAGATGTGCGTATCTTTGTAAATACCATTCTGCACGCGGTAGATACTATGCGTAAGTGCGGCATTCCTGCGGAAAGTTTGCAGGATGAGACCGATACATATATTGAATACAGAGTACGAATTCCCAAGGACAGCGCTATAAAAAATGCCCGTGTTTTTCATCCCTGCCAAAAACCAACGAATGGAAAAAAAGCAGGAGAGAAAAAAGAAAAGCAGGAACAGCTTGTTATGTGGGAATCCTATGAAAAAACTGCCTTGCCGGAAACGAAAACACCGGCCGCCGCAGCAGGAGGCGCCGCAAATGCGGAAGACAGCGGGAACAGCCTTTCCAAAAACGGAAGAATGCACCCGGAACAAAAGCCTGCCTGAACATAGTGTATACGCTCGGGGGGCGGTGCTCCCCAAAACCCATTCCCTTATCATTTTCCCTGTACTTCGCGTTGTGTAAAAATGCAGCGCGGCCCTGTGCCGGGAAACCGGCATATGGCAGGGCGCGGAAGAATTTTCTTCCGCGCCCTGCTATTTTTGTATTTTTAAAAGTAAGTTTCACGTGAAACTAAAAGAATTTGAATTGCATGATTACGGTTAAATATAAGGAAAAAAAGCAGAATTCCCTAGTATCTCTTTATCTTGTAGGAAAAGCGTGGTATAATGTGCAAGGAAAACTTCGTTTTCCTTGCAAGTCGAATGCCAAAGGAAATCCAAAAGGGGGATTTCCTTCAGCATTCGCAGGCGAGGAAGAGCAGGAACTGCTATAAATGGTAATGTGCAAGGAAAACTTCGTTTTCCTTGCAAGTCGAATGCCAAAGAAAATCCCAGAGAGGGATTTCCTTCAGCATTCGCAGGCGAGGAAGAGCAGGAACTGCTATAAATGGTAATGTGCAAGGAAAACTTCGTTTTCCTTGCAAGTCGAATGCCAAAGGAAATCCCAGAGAGGGATTTCCTTCAGCATTCGCAGGCGAGGAAGAGCAGGAACTGCCATACAGGATATGTGCAGGGAAAACGTGTATCTTTGGGAGGGACTATATGGGCAAAAGTATTGCAATAGCAAACCAGAAAGGCGGCGTTGGGAAGACCACAACAGCGGTGAACCTGGCGGCAGCTTTGGGATTGCGGAAGAAAAAGACGCTTTTGGTGGATGTAGACCCCCAGGGAAACTCCTCAAGCGGTGTGGGTATCGATCGGAGGAAAATCCGTAATACTTCCTATGAGGTTTTTATCGGGCAGGCCGAAGGGAAGGATGCCATTTTGCATACCCAGTATGAAAATCTGGATATTATTCCCGCCGGTATGGATTTGGCCGCTGCGGAAATTGAGCTGGCAGGCTTGGAGCATCGTATTTCCATTTTGCGCTCGGCACTGGCGCCCTATCGGGATGTATACGATTATATGATAATCGACTGTCCCCCTTCTCTGGGATTGGTTACCACCAATGCCTTGACGGCGGCAGATACTCTTTTGGTGCCCATTCAATGTGAATACTATGCTCTGGAAGGCCTTTCTCAGCTGATGAATACCGTGCGCAGGGTAAAAAGGCAGTATAACAGCCAATTGGAAATAGAAGGCGTGCTCCTCACTATGTTTGACGGCAGACTGAATCTGACCCAGCAGGTAGTACAGGAAGTCAAAAAATATTTCCCCAGAAAGGTATTTGCAACGGTGATTCCCAGAGCGGTCCGGCTCAGTGAAGCTCCCAGTTTTGGATGCCCTATCCAGTATTTTGATAAAAGCAGCCGGGGCGCCAAAGCCTATATGGATTTAGCCGAAGAAATATTGCGGCAGAATCCGGATATATAAAATTCGTAGCTATAGAAAAGATACAATACGCTATAAAAGCCGGTATTCTCCGCCGGAATTTCCAAAAAAGGGAATAGGGAGCGGGGATTCTGCCCATACTTCCTCTCGAAAAGCTGGGATGGGGGCGGAAAAAACAGCTGGCAGGAGAGAAAGGGAGGAATCGCATGGCGTCTAAAAAAGGCGGGCTGGGAAAAGGCCTGGAAGCGATCTTTGCAGAAAACGCCACCGAGGATCAAAACGCCACTGTAACGTTAAAAATAAGCGACCTGGAGCCCAATCGGGAACAGCCTCGCCATGAATTTAAGGAAGAGGCCCTTATGGAGCTGGCGGATTCCATATCCCGCCACGGTATTTTGCAGCCTCTTCTGGTGCGTCCCCTTCTGGGGGGAGGCTACCAGATCGTAGCCGGAGAACGCCGTTGGAGGGCCGCCCGTATGGCGGGCCTGACAGAGGTGCCCGCGGTAATCCGGGAACTGGATGAGAGCCAGGTTATGGAGCTTGCGCTGATTGAGAATCTCCAAAGAGAGGATCTTTCACCCCTGGAAGAAGCCCAGGGATATGCGGCGCTGATCGATACCTATGGTTTTACCCAGGAGGAAGTTGCGGAAACGGTGGGGAAAAGCCGCCCTGCGGTTACCAATGCCCTTCGGCTGATGAAACTGCCGGAGGAAATACGCTCCATGCTGGAGGAAGGTGTTCTTTCCGCCGGACACGCCCGGGCGCTGCTTGCTTTGCCTGAGGAAGAGGCCATGGTGGCTTTGGCCAGACAGGTAAAGGAAAAGGGATTGTCTGTCCGGCAGGTAGAGGAACTGGCAAAAAAGGCTTCCCAGAGGGGAAAAGAAGAAAAAAAAGAAAAAAAGAGCCGCAAGATCCCCTATTTCAGCGAGGCCGAGCTGGCTTTGCATGACCATTTGGGCCGGAAGGTATCGGTAAACGGGACAAAGAAAAAAGGAGTCCTGCAAATCGAATTTTACGGAGAAGAGGATTTAAAGGAACTTTTAAAGATTTTCCAATAAAAAACAGGCGTTAATGCCGGAAAGACACAAATACTGGTTTCCCAAACGCGGAAAACCGGAAAAAACAGGAAACCATGCCCGCCCGGAATTACAATACAAAAAAACAGGCGGCATACTTACATATACCATATGCAAAGAATAGAGAAAATGAAGGAGTCTTGGGAACATGCTAGACATTAAACTGATTCGCACAAATCCGGATTTTGTAAAAGCGGCCATCCGCAAGCGGGAAATGGATCTGGATGCAGTTGTTGATGAGATTATCGAGTTGGACGCAAAGCGCCGGGAGGCTACCGGAAAAGCGGAAGCCATGAAGGCCCAGCAGAATGCGGTTACGAAAAAAATCCCCGCCATGAAAAAAGCGGGGGAGGATACCACAGCTGTTTTGGCTGAAATGAAAGAGCTTTCCGACGCTGTCCGGGCGGAAAACGAAAAGCTGGCCGAGCTGGAAGGAAAACAGCAGGAGCTTATGCTCTCTCTGCCCAATCTGCCCGATGAGGACGTTGTGGCAGGCGGTAAGGAGCAGAACGTGCCCCTTCATTATTTTAAAGAAAAACCTGTATTTGATTTTGAGGCAAAAAATCATGTGGATATCTGCGAAAGCCTTGGCCTGATCGACTATCAGCGGGGCGCAAAGATCGCGGGAAACGGCGCCTGGGTATACAGAGGTGCCGGCGCCAGGCTGGAATGGGCTCTTCTGCAGTTTTTCATTGAGGAGCATTTGAACGACGGCTATGAGTTGGTTCTTCCCCCTCACATGCTCAATTATGAATGCGGCTATGTGGCAGGACAATTCCCGAAATTTGAGGATGAAGTATACTGGATCCAGAATCCCACCTCTGCGGATAAAAAGTTTATGCTGCCTACGGCGGAAACAGCACTTGTAAACCTGCATAGGGATGAAATTCTTACCTTGGAGGAACTTCCCCGAAAATATATCGCATATACCCCCTGCTACAGAAGAGAAGCGGGCAGCTACCGCAGCGAGGAGCGGGGCATGATCCGTGGCCACCAGTTCAATAAGGTGGAAATGGTGCAGTATACTACGGAGGAAGGTTCCGACGAAGCCTTTGCCGAGCTGGTTCGCAAGGCGGAGACCCTTGTGCAGAAGCTGGGCCTGCACTACAGGCTTTCCAAGCTGGCGGCAGGGGACTGCTCGTTCTCCATGGCGCGCACCTATGACATCGAGGTATGGATCCCCAGCATGGGTATTTATAAGGAGGTCAGCTCCGCTTCCAATGCCAGGGCATACCAGGCCCGGCGTGGCAATGTGAAATACAGGGGCGAAGATAAGAAGCTGCATTTCGCCCATACCCTGAATGCTTCCGGGCTGGCTACCAGCCGCGTTCTGCCCGCTATCGTGGAGCAGTATCAGAATGCGGACGGCAGCGTTACAGTGCCGGAGGTGCTGCGTAAATTTATGGGCGGCCAGGAGGTCATTCGCTGAGATCGCTGCAGATCCGGCCGGCAAGTTTACTGCCGGCCGGTTTTTCCACAGAAAAACAAAAAACGGTGGAAAACAGGAAGCTTGCTTTTAGATAGAAGAGAATGTTTTCTATTTCTGCTTTTAGAAAAGAGGTAATAAGCCATGCAGAAGGAAAAGGATACGGAAACCGTTATCCCGGAGGAATACCGGGAATTCCATACGATTGACATTTTTGACGCAGGCCCAAAAGGGGAAGTGAAATTATCCGTGCTGTTCCGGATCTGCCAGAACGTATGTTTTAATCATTTGGAAAAGCTGGGGCTGGGGTATCTTCGTCTGCGGGAGGACGGCATGGTGTTCCTGATTATCAGCAATAAAGCGGAGATTCACCGTATGCCTCGCTACGGAGAGAATTTAGAGATCATCACCTATCCCATAGGATCGGCAGGCGTAACGTTTTACAGAGGATTTGAAGTGTTTTCCGGCGGGGAAATGCTGGTAAAAATGCTGCAGTCTTCGGCTTTGGTAAGCCCAGAAGACCATAAGCTTCTGCGGCCCAAAGAGTTTTATGCCTATGGAGTGTTCCAGGAGACAAAAACGCCCAAGGAAATGAAGATCAGCCGAATTTCCCCGGAGGCGGGGGAAGAATTGCCTCTTTTGGGTGAGAGGGTGATCCGGTATTCCGATTTGGACTGCAACCATCACATGAACAACACCGTGTATGCGGATGTAGTGGAAGACTTTCTTCCCGGGGGACATGAGGGAAGAACCTACGGGGCTGTGCAGGTGGATTATGTAAGCGAAGCCCTTTTAGGGGAGACGATCACTCTCCGTGGAGAAGAAAAAGACGGCGTCTGCATCATCCAAGGATTCCATCAGAGAGGACTTTCTTTTTCCGCCCGGGCAGAAATGAAAAAAATAAGCGGGAATAGTTGAAATCCGGCTTTAGCGGTGATACAATTAAAAACAATACCCCTTCGGCAGGAGAGGGCGGAAATGGGCCCTGAAACCGAAGGTTTGCGTTTTTTCGCCGGGTTTCCAAGAATAGGGAAGCATAAAGCGGACAGCCACAATAAAGAAGCATAAAGACGCAAAAATCTATTGTTATAAGCCAGGGAAAATATAAAACTATAATGGAGGGTGTAAATCATGGCGTATTATTTTAACGAGCCCAGTCATACCTTTAATGAATATCTGTTGGTTCCCGGATATTCGTCCAGCCAGTGCGTTCCGGCAAATGTGAGCCTGAAAACGCCGCTGACCCGGTTCCGGAAAGGGGAAGAGCCCGCAATTACCATGAATATCCCCCTTGTTTCCGCCATTATGCAGTCCGTTTCGGATGATAAGATGGCAGTGGCCCTTGCAAAGGAGGGCGGAGTTTCCTTCATTTACGGATCCCAGACCATAGAGGAAGAGGCCGCCATGGTGGCCCGGGCCAAGGCCTATAAAGCGGGTTTTGTTATCAGCGATTCCAATATCCAGCCGGAAAACACTTTGAAGGATATTTTGGAGCTGAAGGAAAAGACGGGGCATTCCACCGTTGCCGTTACAGAAGACGGCACTTCCCATGGGAAGCTTTTGGGCATTGTCACCGGAAGAGACTACCGTGTCAGCCGGATGTCCACCGATGAGAAGGTAAAGGATTTTATGACGCCTGTAGAAAAGCTCATTACGGCGCCTAAGGGCACGACCCTTTCCGAGGCCAACGATATTATTTGGGAAAATAAGCTCAATTCCCTTCCTATTGTAGACGAGAACGGATGCTTGGAATACCTTGTATTCCGCAAGGACTACGCCAACCACAAAGATAACCCCAACGAGCTGTTGGATTCCCAGAAGCGTTATATTGTGGGTGCCGGTATCAATACCAGGGACTATAAAGAAAGAGTCCCCGCTCTTCTGGAAGCAGGGGCAGACGTGCTCTGCATCGATTCTTCCGAAGGCTTTTCCGAGTGGCAGAAGCTCACCATCCAGTGGATCCGGGAAAATTACGGCGAGAGCGTAAAGGTAGGCGCCGGCAATGTGGTAGACCGGGAAGGATTCCGTTTCCTGGCGGAATGCGGCGCGGATTTCGTAAAGGTAGGCATCGGCGGCGGTTCCATCTGCATTACCCGGGAAACAAAGGGTATCGGCCGCGGCCAGGCTACGGCTGTAATTGACGTAGCGGCTGCCAGAGATGAATATTTTGAAGAGACCGGCATCTATGTGCCTGTTTGCTCCGACGGCGGCATTGTATACGACCATCACATCACCCTTGCCCTGGCTATGGGTTCTGATTTCATTATGCTGGGCCGATATTTTGCCCGGTTTGACGAATCCCCCACCAATAAGGTAAATGTAAACGGCACCTATATGAAAGAATATTGGGGCGAAGGCAGCAACAGAGCTCGGAACTGGCAGCGGTACGACCTGGGCGGAGCCAAGAAGCTTTCCTTTGAGGAAGGCGTGGATTCCTACGTGGCCTATGCGGGCAGTCTGAAGGACAATGTGAATCTCACCCTGAGCAAGGTCAAATCTACCATGTGCAACTGCGGCGCGCTGACGATTCCTGAGCTGCAGAAAAAGGCCAAGCTGACTTTGGTCTCTGCCACCAGCATCGTAGAGGGCGGCGCACACGATGTTGTTTTGAAGGATAAGAACGTTACCAATATAAAATAAAAGCGGAAAAATGGAAATATGGGGGAGAGAAAACGGGCCAAAGCCCCAAATCCCTCCCCTTTTTTCATTTCAATTTTTCCCTGTCTGCAAGCATAAAAAATTTTTTTAATATTTTTACAGTTTTCTCTTGACAAAATGGGACATACTGTAGTATACTTATTCTCGCTTCTTATGGAAAGCAACTACTGAAAATAATGGCGGCATAGCTCAGTTGGCTAGAGCATTCGGTTCATACCCGAAGTGTCACTGGTTCAAATCCAGTTGCCGCTACCAATCTGGCCCGGTGGTCAAGCGGTTAAGACACCGCCCTTTCACGGCGGTTTCACGAGTTCGAATCTCGTCCGGGTCACCATACAAAGTAACCTCTGGAATATTTCCGGAGGTTACATTATTAGGACGCATAGCTCAGCTGGTTAGAGCGTTCGCCTCACACGCGAGAGGTCATGGGTTCGAGTCCCCTTGCGTCCACCAAAAACAGGCTTTGCCAAAAGGCAGAGCCTGTTTTTCTATGTGATATATACGATTTTTTTATTTTAGCCATATAGTAACTTTTGCTGTATATCCTCCAGATCCTTTAAGAACCAATTATATTGTAATTTCTGTATCTTATCGCTTTGCTGTTCAATATCCGCTGCAATATACTTTTTAAGGGTTTCAATCGCGGAAATATCATCCTCAAAAAACTGTTTAATACCTGCTATGTCATATATTCTAGCAAAGGCTAAACGAATATCTTGCTTTTGATTTGGAGTACATTGTGAAAACATCGTAGTAAAGCGTCTTATATCAAGATTTTTTGCAAATTTTCTCTTTGTATAAAATAGGTCGTAGTTATCTTTGACATATCTACAGAATTTATCAGTTTGTTCTGGTAAGTAATCAAATTCTGGAATAATTTCTGAATTTGCGTTTAGAGACAGTCCCATTGCTTTTTGTAGTTGTTTATACTCTTCTTGTAAAGATATATTTTGCAAAAATTCATCTTGATCAAATTCTCTTGGAAAGAGGTCTTCAAATAATAGTTCATTTCCTCTCCCTTCTAAATTATGTATTAATCTTTGTTTGGCGTTTTGAATATCAATGCCAAGAATATTTTTAATGATAATCAATTTTTTTGCAATTGCTCCATAGTCATAAAAAGAGATATCTTCAGGCTTTTGCAATCTTTCTGAAATGGATTGGACAGCTTTTTTTACTTCTTCTTCAAAATAATTGTAGTAATAAAAAATTTTTAATAAATCCGTATCGTTCTGTGTTTTATGTTTGTCATATAATCTTATGTTAGCAAATTCTTTTTTGGCATATTCTATTTTATCAGTATGTATTATTTGATACTTTATATAATTATAGCAAAACTTAAATAAGGGATATTTTGGGCTGCCTAGACCAGTAGAATAAATCTCTCCTCCATCCCAACGCGTATCTTTTCCGGTTTTTAATCGCAGAGAGAAAGAAATTATTCCAAAGAACACACATTGAATGAAATCAGGATCACAGTCTTCTTTTATCTGTTCAAATATATCGGCAGTTTTTTGACATGCAAAAATAAAAGAACGCAAATTTGAATTATGAAATGAATCCATTATTTCAGAAATAGCTTCTGCTGATTCCTCATTAGCAAATTTACTTAGCAATGATTTATTGTACATTTTTATAATTTGCAGAATAGAAGATTGAAGGTTTCCTTCGAATGGAATAGTATCACTTATCGTTTTCTCTTTTACTTTCAAATATTGTATTGAATCCTTTGTGAAAATTTTAGATTTAAGGCTACTATCCTTTTTTAAAAATGGATTGTCAACCTCCTCGTTACTTTCAACTTTATTTTCCTCATATTTTAGGATTTCGGATTCATTTGCAACAAGCAATACCTTTATTCCATCTTGCTCAACCAAACTGTTTACATAGCTAAGGATTTCCAATACATCGATTTGGCTGCGTTCCAAATCTTCAAGTATAATTAACTTTCCCGATAAATCTATCGATTCATATAGCTGCTGCATATCTTTTTCAGATGTTTCTAAATTTATTCCATGATAGCTTATTATACCTTTTGCGATTGTCTTTCCAGCTAATATTACACTAGTGAGAGCTTCGCTTTTTGCCTGTAACTTCTTAAAGCGTAAATCTAAATATATACTTTTACTTATTTCAGAAATTGTTTTAAGCCCGTACAAAGATACAATAACGCATTTAATGTTTTCATTCTTTTGCAGAAAAGGAACTAATTCATTTTGAATATAATAACTTTTTCCGATTCCCCAATCACCTGTAAGCATTATTGCACTTTTTGATTTATCTTTTTCTAAGTAATGTTTTATAAAACTATTTAATTCTATATTTGTCATTCTCACGTTCACCCCATAACATAAATTTTGTTTTCTGTTATTAAAAATCAAAATTTCCTATTATAGTTCATATATAACGCCTTTATAACTTGTCTTCAATTATATAATCGCTGATATGTTTTGACAACAACGAATCCCTCCAAAACAATCAAAGCCGAAATCTCTGTAAAACAGAGACTTCGGCTTTTTTTATTTTCCCATATGTTTCATTGTCAAAAAATTTTCAGCGGGGCTTCATCCGTTGAGGAGAATAACGGGAACGCCTACCTTCCTGGCATAGTCAATGGTGTTTTTTGTCCCACTCTTTTCCCCATTAAAGACGGCTATTACTCTGGCGGCGTGGTCTACCATCCATTCATTTCTGATTTGGAAGCAAGAACGGCTGTATGACGGGCTTATATATTTGACTAAATCCGCTGCCGCCAAAATTTTC
>CALWJA010000020.1 GCA_944380875.1 uncultured Clostridia bacterium | reverse complement strand
TTAGCTTTTCCGGGCGGTGTCCAGTAAAACAAACCCTATGCATTCTCTTTTCGATTTCGGTCATACATAGCCCTCCTTATATCTATTTTACTAGGATTACATCATAGCACATACCTAATAACGTTTCAATTTGTATGTATTTTATTACTCATATTGGAAGTAATATAGATATGAAAAGGGTGGTGATGCTATGGATATACACGCTCGTCTCCAGCAGTTATTGCGGGAACGGGGCTGGACAGAGTATAAACTTTCAAAAGAGTGCGGTTTGGCACAGTCCACTATCGGGAATATTTTCAGAAGAAACACACTCCCTTCCATTGCGACCCTTGAGATGATATGTAAGGGATTCGGCATCACCCTCTCTCAGTTCTTTGCAGAAGGGGAAATGGTGGAGCTGACCCCGGAGCTTAGAGAGGTGTTTGAGAGCTGGATGGTGCTCACTCCTGCCCAGAAATCCGCCGTCTTACAAATGCTCAAAGCCATGAGCCATGATACAGAATAAATAGGAAGCCTTTGGGCTTCTTATTTTTTATCCATGGGGGAGCTTTCCCGGAAACGCCTTGATTTATCCCGATCTTGCGGTATAATTATATAGTGTATGCAATTCTTCAAGAAATTTTGTGCGCGGAATTCTTACGTGTATAAACAGAAAAAATACGAAATATATGGACACCACATCGCTCAAATCCGGAAACGCGGCGTATGAAACGCTGTGAGAGGGATTCGCCGATCCGGTGTTTATCCGAAACAGAAAGGGAGAATACAGAATATGTTTTGCAGCAATTGCGGCAACCAAATACCTGATCAATCCAAGTTTTGCAACTTTTGCGGCGCACAGCAGGGGAACGTCCAGCCTCCGGTGCAGAGCAGTCCCCCGGCCCCTCAGAGAGAGGCGGAGGGAAGGCAGGGGAGCCCGGCAGCCCAAGCAGCGGGACCCGATTTTGCAGCATTGGAAAAGGCGGTTAAAAAATATATCAGACCCCATACCATTGTGTATGTCCTTATTTTCCTGTGTATATTCGCCCTGCCTCTCTGTTTAATGATGCACATTATAGTTGCGGTTCTGATTTTGGCGGCGTTATCCGCGGTTATATGGATACTGGGACGCAGGCCCACAAACAAGTGCATAGCCGAAGCAAAAGCGGAAGGAAGATATGAGCAGATGCTGCTGGAGTTCGCGTCGTCGTCTGTGATTCTTAACGGGAAGATCCGATACAGCGAACACTATATCTGGGGCAAAGCCTCCGGTTCCTTCTTTGCCTATGAGGACATCTACTGGATATACCGCCATATGCTGCGATACATCGTCATCCCTATTCAGTCTGCCATTATAGTCGGAGACCGGAAGGGAAGAATTCGGACTCTGTGCAAATTAAAGCGGAATAATAAGGCCGGGGGCCAGGAGATCCAGACTGTTGCCACCCTCGTATACAATAAAAACCCCCATGTCATTCTGGGGTTTGACGCGGCAAGGCAAGCGGAGTATAAAAGAAGAACGCAGAAATGATAGCAAAAACAGGAAGCCTTTGGGCTTCCTGTTTTTTTATTGGCTATTCCCTTTATATTAAAATGATAGTTGTTCACCCCCAAAATAGGCTTTGCCAAAAGACAGAGGGGATTTGGAATCTGCCTTGTAATGGAAATACATCCAAAGTATAATGGAAGTATATTTGGAATAGGAGGGGCTGCGTATGAAAGAAAAGGTAAAATTGGTTCAGCCGGATTATGAGAACTGTATCGCCAATCTTCCCAATTCCATATTGAAGAAATGGGGAATCCCCCCTATGGGAAAAACGCTGCCCCTTGCGGACGCCTGTTTACAAAAGGAGTATAAGAATGTGGTGGTTCTGCTTCTGGACGGCATGGGAAAGTCTGTTTTGGAAACCGCGCTGGATGAAAAGGGCCCCTTCCGAACGCATCTTGCGGGAACGTATTCGTCGGTGTTTTTGTCCACAACCGTAGCGGCCACCACTTCCGCCATGTCGGGGCTGCAGCCCTGCGAGCACAGCTGGCTTGGGTGGGACTGTTACTATCCCCAGGTAGATAAGAATGTGACGGTATTCCTCAATACTGTGCAGGGAACGAAGGAGCCCGCCGCGGCATATAACGTGGCGCGGGCAGTGGCGCCGTATGAGGATATAGTGGAAAAAATCCGGAAAGCGGGAGGAAAGGCTTATTGGTGCACGCCGTTTTTTGAACCGTATCCAAAGAGCATCGAGGAGATATGCGCCCGGATTGGGGAACTCAGCCGGGAGCCGGGGCAAAAATACATCTACGGGTATTGGAATGAGCCGGATGAAACTATGCACCGCAATGGATGCGGTTCCAGAGCTGTGAAAGAAACGCTGCAAAACATAGAAGCCGCAGTTTATGCCCTTGCGCAGCAGCTGGAAGATACCCTGGTTCTGGTTACGGCGGATCACGGGCATATTGATACGGAATATGCCGTATTGCAGGAGTATCCGAAAATTTGCGAATGCCTTATACGGCTGCCGTCCCTGGAGCCAAGGGTTCTGAATTTCTTTATAAAAGAAGGGAAAAAGGAACTGTTTAAAGAGGAATTTCAGAAGGAATTCGGCGGCGAATTTCTCCTTATGCCCGTAGAGGAAGCTATTGAGAAAAAGCTTTTTGGTACGGGCAAGCCCCATAAGCATTTCCGCTCCATGCTGGGGGATTATTTGGCGATTGCCACAGGCACCCTCTCCATCTATTTTAAAGAGGAAAGATGGCTCACCATGCACGGAAGCCTGACGGAAGAAGAAATGCGCATTCCGCTGATAGCCTTTGATACGTGACCGGAGGGGAGAGCCCGCCGCAAAGAGCCCATTGCCTTTTAGCAAATCTTTTCTTGCCCTTTTCAGGCGGCTGTGGTATAGTAAAAAAATAAGTAAAACTGCCACCGGGTAGTAGAATGCAGAATGCATTCTTGCTTGCGACGTTAGGTCTTAGAAGTCGCAGGTGAGGATGCATTTTTTGTGATAAAGGGGAGGTACTATGCTGGAAAAACAACTTAAAAAATATATTATTCCCAATGTTTTGGCTATGGTGGGAACATCCTGCTATGTGCTGGCGGATACGTTTTTTATTTCGGTAGCGGAAGGAGCCGATGGGATCACCGCTCTCAATCTGGTTTTGCCGGTATACGGGATCCTTTTTGCCATCGGTTCCATGATTGGCGTGGGGTCCGCCACAAGATATACCCTGGAAAAAGCCATGGGCAGGAAAGACGCGGATGACTATTTCTCCAATGCCATTCTATGGACGGTTCTAATCAGTCTGCTGTTTATTGCGGCCGGCATATTTTGGCCGGAAAACATCCTTCGCCTGTTGGGGGCGGATGATGCAATTGTAAAATTAGGATCCACGTATTTACAGATTGTATTGTGTTTCACGCCCTTTTTCATGCTGAACTATACATTTACAGCCTTTGTGCGAAACGACGGCGCTCCCAATATTGCCATGGCGGCTACCTTGGGAAGCGGCATTTTCAATATCCTGTTTGATTACATTTTCATGTTTCCCCTGAAAATGGGGATAACGGGTGCCGCATTGGCCACGGCGATTTCTCCCATTGTGAGCATGGGGATTTGCTGCATACATTATCTGTCTTCTAAAAACACCATACGATTCAGGAAAAAGCGGCCGTCCGGCAAAAAGCTTGTATCCGCCTGCATTCTGGGGGTTGTGGCCTTTGTTGGGGAAATATCCAGCGGAATGACCACCCTGGTATTTAATTTCATATTGCTGGAATTAGCCGGGAATACAGGTGTTGCGGCCTATGGGGTTATTGCCAATCTGGCGCTGGTTGGGACAGCTTTATTCAACGGCGTATCCCAGGGGATGCAGCCTTTGGCCAGCAGGGTTCATGGGAAATCCGATAGAGAAGGGGAAAATAAAATATACAAGCATTCCCTTCAAATCGCGGCAGGCATCGCAATCGTCCTGGTTTTGGTGGTCTTGCTGTTTGGGGATAGCTTCGTCCGTATATTCAATCAGGAAAATTCGGATGCCCTTGCATCCTATGCGGAACAAGGGCTGCGCATATATTTTCTTGGCTTTCTGGTGGCTTCTTTCAATATCGTGCGCGCAGGGTTTTACAGCGCCACCGGAAGGGGAAAAGAATCCTCCATTCTTTCCCTTTCCCGGGGCATTATAGGCATTGTGGTGTTTGCGTATCTCCTTTCCAGAATATGGGGCGTAACGGGTGTTTGGCTTGCGTTTCCCGCGGCGGAGGTTTTTACATGGCTTCTGGGAACCGTATGTATGAGAAAGAGGGCCACAGGGGAAATAAAGGAAGAGTAGGCCGCGGAATACTTTACAGGAAAGGGTATGCATAAATTGATGGGTAACGAATCGGAACTTCTATATGGGGCGCTGTGTTATGAGCGGGGCCACAAACGGCGCACGGAACATATTTTAAAGGTGTATGCCCTGGCGAAACTGCTGGGGGAGCGGGAGAATGTTTCCCCGGAAGAGAGGGAAATTCTCCAGGCGGCTGCCATTTTGCATGACATTGCCATCGGATACTGCAAGGAGCGGTATAACGGGGACGCCTGCCAGGCAAACCAGAAAAAAGAAGCCCCGGGGCTGGTGGAGAAATTTTTAAGAGAGGCGCAGTATGAGGCCTCCTCTTTTCCCCGGATTTTGGATTTGGTGCTGCGGCACCATGGGTATGATGAGCCAAGGGAGAAGCTTCTGCAGCTGCTGATAGAAGCGGACCTCCTTGTGAACTGCTATGAAACCGCCCCGGGCAGCGGGGAGCTTCAGAAGATAGAATCCCTATTCCAGACGGAGACAGGAAAAAATCTCTTTTCCCTTTATCTTGCGGGGCGGAAAGAATAAGGAGCGACTGCGGGAATTTTGAGGGGAATCCGCTGGATTCAGTATGGAATATCAACTGGAAGTTGTTTTTTTGTTTGCAACTGAAACTGCGCATCCATTTTCAGCCGATATATATGCTGATATACTTTAAGTATCCTAATAAGAGGTGGTATGGATGATTGATAAAGTGAGTGTTGGAACAAGGATAGCTTCTCTCCGGAAAAGAGAAGGGTATTCACAGGCAGAGTTTTCAGAAATATTGCATGTGAGCCCCCAGGCCATCAGCAAATGGGAAACGGGGGCGTCGTTACCCGATATAGGGATTCTTTTGGATATGTCTTGGATTTTTAAAACTTCTATAAACAGCATTCTGGAAGGAGATGCGTATATAGAGGGAGCCGGGGATGTAGAAAGAAAATATATTTTTTTAAACAAAATCTTAATGTGTCCCCAATGCCGCCATGGTCT
This sequence comes from uncultured Clostridia bacterium, assembly GCA_944380875.1. Taxonomy (GTDB): domain Bacteria; phylum Bacillota; class Clostridia; order Oscillospirales; family Acutalibacteraceae; genus UMGS1264. Next base: position 12,896 of record CALWJA010000020.1, on the reverse strand, counting down.
AAAGCTTCAGAAAATGCACGCGCAAAATATGATGTATCAGTGTGATTTAGGACATGCCTACAGTGTAATTGACGGGGTCTTGGATTTTAATACCCGGGAAATACCAGGGGAACTATGGTCGTTAAGCTTGCGCAATTATGATGGATATCTGCAGATGCAGCATTGGCCGGGAAATCCCAATTATAGAAGAGGACGAAACCAGGCAGATGTTATATGGAAGATTATAGAAAAGGAACGTCCTAAGGTGATTTTGGATATGGCTTGCGGCATGGGGCTGGGCATTCAGAAGCAAATAGAAAGGATAAATTGGCCTGCAACCATCATCATGGTGGATGTTAGCCATAGAATATTAAAATGGAATCAAGTATTTTATTCCACGGAACGAAGGAATCCTTTTGTAGACATGGTGTATTTAGCCTGCGACGGCGCAAATCTTCCTCTTATGGACAACTCCGTTGATATGGTGTTTTCCTATGGCGGCTATGAAAGTATGCAGGATAAAATGATAGAGGGAGTCCGGGAGGCGTATAGAGTAATAAAACCAACCGGTTGCAGTGTATATACAAAATCCATTGTTGAAAATTTGCAGGATCCCAATTCCCAAAGGTGGATGCATTTGCTGCTTTCCGCCGTTGGGGAGGAGGAAGCGCAATGGTGGAAAAAAGAGTTTTTGGATGAACAGCAATGGATGGATACATGCCGGGCTATTGGTTTTAAAAACAATACTTCTACAAAAATCTATGGGGAACTTCCCGCGCCGGATACGGATACATTTCCGTTTGAAAACGAAATGGCTCAGTGGATGGCCGAATATGTTTTTGTTTCCTCTAAAGAGTAAAATAGCGTAACATTATGCGGCAATATCTATGGAGTATGGCATTTGATATTCAGAAATAGCAAAAATTGCGCAATCGGTTTTCCTATTGACCCGCTGCTTTGGTGTGATTTTAGGCAGAAAAAGGGACGGATTTGTATTGTAACAAATCCGTCCCTTTTTTGCAGGCTATATGGGGGAGACTGGCGGGGATTTTTCCGTGTTACCTTTCGCCTATAAGGATATTTTGAATATTTTCGTCTATTTCCCGGGCGCTGAGACCCCCAGCTATTAGGGGCTGGATGATTTCACGGCTTTCCCGCATATGGGGCAAAGTAGCCGCCAAAGCATTTGCCTTTTCGGTTTTGCCTGTTTTGAGATATAAAAAGCAGAGTACGGCGCGCATGGTTGCTTTTTGTTTTTCATTGCTGGAAAGCGGCAGACCTCTTTCTATGTGCTCAATGGCTTCCTCGGAATTTCCCTGCAGGGCTAATACACCGGCCAAACCAAGGATCATGCCCGGTTTATTGGGATATATCAACAGGGCTTCCCGATATACTTCCTCTGCGGATACGTAATCGCCGCTTCTCTGAAACGCAGTGGCCTTTTTGTGAATAGCTAACCGTGTTTCTGCTGCACGGATACGGTCCATACCGATGAGCCTGTCAATACTGGTTTCAAACAGATTGGCAAGAGCGGGCAGAAGTGTAATATCCGGGCAGCTTTCTCCCCGTTCCCATTTGGATACGCTTTGGGCTGTAACATGGAGATATCCGGCCACATCTTCCTGCGTTAAGTTTTTTAATAAGCGATACTGTTTTAAATTTTGGGGCAAATACAGCACAATATTCCCTCCCTTTGTTGTTTTCAATCGCCTTATGGTCTATAGGAGTATTATACCTCTAAAGGAAGGGGATACAATGACGTGTTGGTTGTGCGGCAGACAACCGATGGGAAAAGAAAATCAAGATACCCTTTTATACAGGATCGGCCGATCATATCCGAATGTTTTCTTCCCGTTAACTTCCATGCGTTCCTCTACTTCCAGGCAGTCCTTGGAAAATTTCTCCCATAAAGTGAATTTCAGGACGGGGGAAAACATACTGGTGCTGCCCCCTTCCCAAACGCCGTCTTTTTCCGTATAGAGGGCAGGGGTAAATTTTGCAGATGCTTTTAAAGCGGAAAAATCGATTGTGCCCATGGTTTCATAGGTAAACGTGTCTTTCTTGCAACCCTCCGGCAGCTCATAGGAGATCAACTGTATCCCTGTTTCTTCTTCGGTAAATAAAAATAGATGGGAAGAAGAATGGGTATTTCCATTTACCGTATAATAGCTTTCCTCCACCAGGAAATACCCGTTGAAAGAATCCGGCAGATGTATAATTTTATCATTGCAGACAGTGTTTACATGTTCCGCATAGGGAAAATCCGGTTCCGTATCCCGCAGGAATGCAAACTGCTGAGAATTGTTGAAATGCCCGGACAGCAATTGCATAAACGCATCTAATTTACTCATTTTTATCCTCCATTTCTCTATGAAGATCCATACTGATTTTTTTCATAGCTTCCATAAGGTTTTGGCGGCTGCCTTCCTCCAGGGAAGAGAGCACTTTTTCATCCCATGCATAAAAAAGGGAACGGCTTTCCTCCACCAGGTTTCCCCCTTTTTCTGTTAGACAGACAATATTGGCTCTTCTGTCCTTCTCATTTTTTCGTTGATAAATGAAACCGGTCTCCAGCAGTTTTGCCAGGATCCGATTCAGCTGCCCTGCATCCAGGTGCAGAAAAGCAGATATATCTTTTGGGGAGCATTCCTCTTTTTTATGAATACAGAGCAAAACAAAGAGCTGCCCCCGTGTTATGCCCAATTCTTGAAATCGTTCAAAGCAATACGCGGTAAAATCTTTCCGCAGTAAAGAAACATAAAACGCAAAGGATTCTAAAGCCAAGAATATACCTCCTTATTACTTGATACAGTCAAGTATATACACGTTGTTTGATAAAGTCAAGTAATTAACAGATTGTTTACATAATAGCCCTGTATACCGCGCGCCCCATACGCCGCATATGCTGGATGGTCTTGCCAGATAGGAGGAATTGGTTTATGATTTGGGAAAAGAGACCTTCTGCTTCCAGCGTGGCTGCAAAACCCGGGAGGATGGAGGAGGCAGATTTGCATACGGGAGGCGGGAAAATATGGTTTACTATAGGGACGATACCATCATCATACGGAATTTGGAGGAAAAGGATATACCCTGCATTGTGGAGGAAGAAAGAGCCCAGGGTTACCATGGGGATGAGACAAAATACCGGATGCGGCTTCAGGATCAGCAGGAAGGGCGGTCCGTTGCTCTGGCGGCGGAATATGAGGGCAGCCCGGCGGGATATGTGAACGTATATTTTGATGCCCAGGAAGGTCCTTTCGGCGGAAAAGGATATCCGGAAATTGTGGATTTCGGTGTTCTGGAAAAATACCGCCGCGGGGGGATCGGCACAAAACTCATGGATACGGCCGAAAGAATCGCCGGGCAGCATGGGGATACCGTATACCTTGGAGTAGGGCTCCACAGCGGCTATGGCAGCGCCCAGCGGATGTATGTGAAACGGGGCTATATACCGGACGGCAGCGGCGTCTGGTATAACGATTCGGTGTGCGAACCTTATGCCCCCTGCCGTAACGACGACGGTTTGAATCTGTATCTTATAAAGAAACTGCGATAAGTAAAGATCAGGCAAAATAAATGGCTTATAGTATATAATTTGAAGTTCTATACTGTTCGTATAGAATATTCTGCCTTTTTACGGGCGCAAAGGCCTCATAAGGGCCCTGAATGGGTATATATTGGGCGATTCAAAATACGGCTCTCCGGTTTCCTTTCCGGCAATACAATGTGGGCTCTGAAAAGGCGCGCATACGAAACAAAACCCTCCCTCGTATATGGACGCAAAGGGGAAAATACGGTATACTGGCAGTAAAGAAACGAGAAATATACTTTTACCTGAAGCACCGGAACAAAAGGGCGAAAGGAGTTGTCTATATGTGGCAAGGTATTACACCGTTTCAGAAAGGTATGTTGGAACAGTTGGGGATTCCCGAACCGGAAGAAATCGTTCAGGTTTCTGCGGGGGGCCCGGGTATTTCTCTGGAACGCACGGGTTGGGGATGGATGGTCCTTCTGAAGGAGGAAAACAGCCTGGGGCGGGCTACTCTTCTATTGGAGCAGAACAAAGGGCGGCCTGTGGGCTGGAAATACCAGGAAACCCCCGCCTATGACAGGCTGGGGGCCATGCTGGATTGTTCCCGGAACGGGGTGCCCCGGCCGGAAACGGTGGAGACCCTTATGAGGATCCTATGCCGGATGGGTTATAATACCCTGCAGCTCTATATGGAGGATGTGTATGATCTGCCCGGGTATCCCTATTTCGGATACGGCAGGGGGAAATATACCAAAGAGGAATTGAAAAGGCTGGATTGTTCCGCCAAAGCTTTGGGAATCGAGCTGATCCCTGCTATCCAGACCCTGGCCCATCTGGGCCAATCCCTGAAATGGAAAGGGATGGAAAGCATCCGGGATCTGGGGGACATCCTTCTTATCGATGAGCCGGAGACCTATGCATGTATTGAGACCATGTTTTCCGTGATGCGGGAATGTTTTTCCGGCCGCCGCATCAATATCGGCATGGATGAGGCCCATATGATAGGGCTGGGAAAATATCTGGATCAGCACGGCTATCAGGACAGAACCCAGCTCATGCTGCGGCATTTTGAAAAGGTGCATGCCATTGCGGAGCGCTATGGCTTTGAGCCCATGCTGTGGAGCGATATGTTTTTCCGCTTGGCTTCCGGGGGAGAGTATTACGATCCGGATAGCCCCATCCGCCCGGAGGTGGGAAAGGCCATTCCAAAGGATACCACCCTGATTTATTGGGACTATTACTCCCCGAAGAAAGAGACCTACGACCGGATGCTGAAAAAGCATCGGGAGATTTGCCCCCGGGTGATTTTTGCCGGCGGCGCCTGGAAATGGTCGGGGCCGGCTCCCTGCAACAGCTTCAGCATCAGCCTGGCGGATAAGGCCCACGCTTCCTGTGTGGAACACGGGGTCCGGGAAGTGCTGCTCACTCTCTGGGGAGATAACGGGGACGAATGCTCCCCCTTTGCCGTTCTGCCGGTTCTGCAGTATTGGGCGGAACTGTGCTTTGCGGGGAAGGCGGAGGAAGAAAGCTTGAAAGAGAGGTTTTGGGCGGCGGTGCACGGCCGGTGGGAGCATTTCCTCCTGCCGGATCAGATCGTGTTTACGCCGGATAATCCCGCCCCGGGGCGGTGCGCTGTAAACGCCTCCAAAACCCTTCTGTATGAAGATATTCTGTTTCCTCTTTTCAGCCCCGGGTTGGATCTTCCCGGCTGCGAAAAGCATTTTGCCGCCTGCGCTTCCGCCTTGGAGGAAGCCAAAAAGGCAGAGCCTTCCTGGGAAGGGCTTTTTTCCGTATATGTGGATCTGGCTTCGCTGCTTCAAAAAAAGGTGCATGTCCAGGAAAAACTGCGGAGAGCTTGGAAAGAAAAAGACAGAACCGCCCTTACGGAACTTTGCGAAAAAGAGCTCCCCAATTTAAAAGAGGCGGCGGAATCCTTTGGAGACTCCTTCCGCAGCCAGTGGCTGGCCCGAAACAAGGCTGCGGGCCTGGACGTATTTGATCTGCGTATGGGAGGCCAGCTTCAGAGGATCGACACAGCCAGGGAACGGCTCCTTTCCTATCTGCGGGGAGAAGTGGAGACCCTAGAGGAGCTGGATGAGCCCTGGTGCCCCTATGATCCGGAGGAATGGGCAAAAGGCAGGAAAGATATCCCGGCGCCTTTCTGGCATGGGATCGCTTCCCCTTCCAATATCGCTCTGATCTGAGAAATCCAGGAAAGAAAACCGATACATATTTGGAATTTAGTTTTACAATATGTATATTTGATTTATAATAAACTGTCCGTTTATAAAAACGCACTGTTTATTTTCAATTTCCGCATTTTACGGCAGTTTCCATTTTCGTGCTATGGTAAAAGGGAGCTTTCCTTCTTCGGTTTATGCCCGGAAAAGGGGAAAGAAAAGCCCGTGGGCCTTTTCCTTAAGAGCAGTTTGGGAAGAATAGGGGACGGCACAAAAGGGGATTATGAAAACAGGATCCCCCAAACGGGAAAAGGAAAGAACAGGAAAACGGAAAAGCATCGAAACACAGGCAAAAGCAAAAGGAGGCAATCTATATGGGTATCATTAAAGCGGCACTGAGCGCTGTTAAAGGAGGACTGGCCGATCAGTGGCTGGAGGTAATCGAATCGGGCCCCATGGGGGATACCACCGTATTTACCACTGGGGTTCGGGTCCGGGAAAACGATAAGCGGGACCGAAACCGCAAAGGGACGGAAGATATCATTTCCAACGGTTCCGTGATCCACGTATACCCCAATCAGTTTATGATGCTGATGGATGGGGGAAGAATTGTGGATTATACTGCTGAAGAAGGGTATTATGAGGTAAATTCCTCTTCCGCGCCCTCCCTTTTAAACGGGGAGCTGGGAAAAGCCGTGGAGGAAACCTTTAACCGGATCCGGTTCGGCGGAGCATCCTCCCTGGGGCAGAAGGTGTATTTTATAAACCTGCAGGAAATCAAAGGCATTAAGTTCGGCACAAGGACGCCCATCAACTATTTTGACACCTTTTATAATGCGGAGCTTTTCCTAAGGGCTCACGGCACCTACTCCATAAAGATAACGGATCCTATCCGGTTCTATGCGGAAGCCGTTCCCAAAAACAGGGAAACGGTGGATATGCGGGATATCAATGAGCAGTATTTTTCGGAATTCCTGGAGGCTTTGCAGACTTCCATCAATCAGATGTCCGCGGACGGGGTCCGGATCTCCTTTGTGCCCAGCAAGGGGCGGGAGCTGAGCCGGTATATGGCCTCCGTCCTGGATGAAGAATGGAAGCAGATGCGGGGCATGGAGATCCAGTCCGTGGGCATCGCCAGCATTTCCTATGATGAGGAATCTCAGAAGCTGATCCACATGCGCAACCAGGGCGCCATGCTGGGGGATGCGGCTGTCCGGGAAGGATATGTACAGGGCGCTGTAGCCCGGGGCATGGAGGCGGCAGGCTCCAACCCAAACGGAAGCATGGCGGGCTTTATGGGCATGGGCATGGGAATGCAGTCCTCCGCCGGTTTTGTGGGCGCCGCTTCGGCGACTAACCTGCGGCAGATGGAAATGGAAGAGAGCCGGCGGGCAGCTGAACGCAGCGCCCAGCAGGCCCAGATTACCCGGCAGGCAGAGGCTGCCCAGCGGCCTCAGGGAGAAGCTTGGGTTTGTTCCTGCGGGCATGAAAACAAAGGCAATTTCTGCGAGCTCTGCGGAAAACCGGCTCCTAAAAAGGAAACGGAAAGCTGGGTATGCAGCGAATGCGGCGCCCAGAACAAGGGAAATTTCTGCTCCCAGTGCGGAGCGAAAAAGCCCCAAAAGCAGAAGATCCGCTGCAAAAACTGCGGCTATGAGCCGGATATGGAAGGGGTTCTTCCCAAATTCTGCCCCCAGTGCGGGGATCCTATAGGGGAAGAGGACAGAATCTGACGGTTTTTTAGGCGCCGGGAGACAGGGAGTTATTTTACATCTTGCATACCTGCAATACCTGTGATGCCTGCAAGAACGGGGAGGGAAAACAATGGCAACGGAAACGTATAAATGCCCCAACTGCGGGGGAGGGCTTCTTTTCGACCCACAGACACAGAAATTCCACTGTGAATACTGCATGAGTTATTTTAATGAGGAGGAGCTTTCTAAGTCCCAGCCGGAAGCTTCTTCCGAAATGCCCCCGGAGGAAGCTTTTAAAGAAGAAACCGGGGGAAAGGAAACCACCGGTTCGGAAGAAGAAGCGGGGGCGGTTTTGTATACCTGCCCCAGCTGCGGAGCGGAGATCGTAACGGAGGAGACAACGGCGGCTACTTTTTGCTACTACTGCCACAATCCGGTTGTGCTCTCCGGGAGGCTGGAAGGAAAATGGAAGCCGGACGCGGTAATTCCCTTTGCCTTTAATAAGGAGGAGGCCGTATCCCGTTTTCGCCAGTGGATCGGGAAAAAGAAATTTGTGCCCAGGGGGTTCTTTTCCGAGAAGCAGATCGAAAAGCTTACAGGGGTGTATTTCCCCTACTGGAGAGCGGACAGCACAGCGCAAGGCTCCCTGACCGCCCAGGGCGTCAAGAAACGCACTTGGCGCGCCGGGGACATAGAATATACCGAAAGAAGCTATTATAGGGTCCTTCGAGAGGGAAGAGTGGATTTGGAGGATATGACCTTCAGCGCCCTTTTCCGGGGAGACCGCTCCCTGGCGGAAGGGGTGCAGCCCTTTGACGATTCCGCTATGGAAGCGTTCCGCCCTCTGTATCTGCAGGGGTTTCAGGCGGAAAAGCGGGATATGGAAAAAGACCAGTTTCGCCAGCGGATGGAGGGGATGACGGCGGATTATACCAAAAGGTTCCTGATGGATACCATAAATGGTTACCAGAGCCTATCGCCGTCTCCTGTTCAGCTCCATGGCCTCGAAAGCAAGTGGCAGTATGCCCTGCTGCCCGTTTGGGTGCTTACCTACCGGGACAAGAAGGGAAAGCTTTTCTATTACACCATGAATGGCCAGACTGGAAAGGCCTGCGGAAAGCTGCCGGTAGATATAAAACGGCTTCTTGCCCTGTTTCTGGGGATATTCCTTCCCCTTTTGATCCTTCTTCTGATTGGGGGGTATCTGCTGTGATCTTAAAAAGAAACGATACATATCCCCGGGCATACGGGAAGGAAAAGGCTAATGAAAAAGGCCTTTTTAAAAGGGCGGCGGTCGCTTGTATCCCCACCTTGCTTTTGTTGCTCTGTATCCTCACGGGGTTCCCGGGGGCGGCGCCCGCAGAGGCCGCGGGGAATCTTCCACGGGTAGTGGATGGAGCGGATCTTTTTTCCGCAAATGAGGAACAGGAACTGGAAGAAAGAATCCGGGAGCTGGAAGATACCGTTCCCTTCGATCTGGTAGTGGTCACGGTGGACAACACCTATGGGGATTCCGCCAGGGAATACGCAGACAATTTCTACGAGGACAACGGCTATGGAAAAGGGGATAAGGAAAGCGGAGCTCTGTATCTGATCGATATGGATAACCGGGAAATCTATATTTCCACCAAAGGGGACGCGATCCTGTTTTTGACGGATTCCAGAATAGACGCTATCCTGGACGCGGCCTACGGCCCTGTTTCCCGGGGTGATTACAGCGGGAGCGCGTTTGCTTTTTTGGGAAAAACAGAGGGCTTTGTAAAAAGCGGGATTCCCGATAACCAATATATATACGATGAAGAAACGGGAAAAATCATACGCTATTATTCTCTTTCCCTATGGGAAATAGGGGGAGCCGCGCTGCTGGCTCTCCTTGGGGGAGGAATCCCCTGCCTTGTGATCTGGCGGAAATACAGTATGAAAGGCAGCGCATATTCGTATCCTTACAGAGATAAGGGCCGCCTGACACTGGGGAGAAAAGAGGATACCTTTGTTAACCGGACAGTATCTTCCCGCCGGATCCCCAAGCCCACCAACACGTCTTCCTCGGGAGGAGGGCGGAGCACGACCCACACCTCCCGCAGCGGGAGCACCCACGGCGGCCGCGGCCGGAAATTCTGAAAACGGCCGTTGGTCCGGCGGCCGTATCTAGTATAGAAAGAGGAAAGCACGCAATGGAAAACCCATATGACAAAAAGATATTTTTTGAAAAATACAGCCGGATGGATCGCTCGGTAAAAGGCCTGCAGGGGGCGGGAGAATGGCATGAACTGAAAAAGATGCTGCCGGATTTTCGGGGAAAGCGGGTTCTGGATCTGGGCTGCGGCTTTGGATGGCACTGCCGGTATGCGGCGGAGAACGGAGCCCAATCTGTTTTGGGCATCGATATTTCAGAAAATATGCTGCAGGAAGCCCGCAGGCGGACGGAGGATCCCCGAGTGGAATACAGGAAAATATCCCTTGAGGAATACGAATATCCGGAAAACAGTTTCGATGCCGTAATCAGCTCCCTGGCGCTCCACTATGTGGAGTCTTTTGAGGACATATGCCGTAAAGTATACCGCTGCCTGAAACCGGGCGGAGAGTTTGTTTTTTCTGCCGAACATCCGATTTTTACGGCATACGGTTCCCAGGATTGGTATCGGGATGAAAAGGGCAATATTCTTCACTGGCCTGTAGACCGGTATTTTGAAGAAGGAAAAAGAGAAGCTGTTTTTCTGGGAGAAACCATGGTGAAATACCACCGGACACTCACCACGTATCTGGGTAGCCTCTTGGAAAATGGTTTTCAGATCACGGGGGTGGTGGAACCCATGCCGCCGGAAAGCATGATGGATATACCGGGCATGGGGGATGAGCTTCGGCGGCCTATGATGCTTCTTGTGTCTGCACGGAGCACGAAAGAATAGGCGCATACCTCTGGATAGAAAACACGAATTGTATATATTTAAAAATAAAATACAATTCGTATTAAATCTATATGGATTTACAAAAATGGAAACCTTCTTTTCTCCTGAGAATGGGAAAAGAAGGTTTCCTGCAAAAGAACTTTTTTGTTTGTATAAAGGCATGTGAATCCCGTCTTGATTTCTGCGGCCGTTTCGGGTAATATAAAGAAGTATCCTGTGAAAAGGATTGCCGGCTATTTTGGAGCGATTACAGAACGTTTTGAAAAGCTTGGGGGAGAATCGGCCCTTATGCAGCCGGAATGAAGATATTCAGGCAATGGATACAGGAACACCATACGGAAAAATACGGGATGTGCCCGCCCGGCAGATAAATGCCGAAAGCAAGGAGGGCGTTTACCGGATCATAACGAAAGGCATGATGAAAATATGCAGATACGTGCGGAAAAGACGACAGGACGGAAAAACAGGGGACGGCTTTTGGCAGCCCTTCTGGCGGCGGTTCTCTTTACAGTGGGGCTTACCGCCTGCGGCCAGGGAGATGTTTCCACTTCTTCAACGGCTTCCAGCCAGGGGCAGACGGAATCCGGCACATCCTCTGCATCCTCTGCCGTAGAACGGATAGAAGAAAAGGATGTGGAAGATACCCTGGAAGGCCTTACGAAATATATGGCCAACAACTATTCTCTGGGGGAGGCTTCTGAGACCAGAGGGGATATGATCGGCGCCCAGAAGAAGGGCTACCGTTATATTACCCAGACGGCATTGGTGGAATTCTATGCATTTGACCTGGATACCCTTAATGATGAAGCCAAAAAAGTAATCGAGAGCGTGAAAAAAGACGGAACGTTCCAGATTATGGATCAGAAGGTAGAAAATGCATATCTTTCCGACAGCGGAAAATATCTGATGATCTATACGGACCGGGTGGGTTCCGAGGATACACAGGCTACCGCCAAAAAAGCCTTGGAAGATTTTAAGGCGTTTAAGAAATAAGGATATTTTCCCGCAAAATGGGAATATCTTTCGTATCTTTACTTTAAAGACAGGGCAATAAAGCCATATTAAAAAGCTGTAGGGAACGGTTTAAGCCGTTCCCTACAGTTCGTTTTGGCGCTTTTTATACCCAGGCCCTGAAGGTGGCACCGGCATATGGGAAGACCGGTGACCTTTCCGGAAATGAGAGGTTCCTGCTCTTTTTTTATTCGCATTTCCGTAAAAGGAAACAAAAGGGATAAAGGTCAGCTGCAGAACCTGTGTTGGCCGATTACTGTAATCACCGGCCGGGAAAAAATCCATTGATTCGTGGATTTCTCCGGGTTATAATAATAGATAGCTCCACCGGATGGATCCCAGCCGTTGATGGCGTCCCGGGCGGCATCATAAGCACTGTCGGCCACGGGGGCATTGACGCCGCCGTCATCCAGGCAGGAAAAAGCCCCGGGCTGATAAATTACCCCTGCCAGGGTATTAGGGAAGGACGGGTGTTCCATACGGTTGAGAATAACGGCGCCCACAGCCACCTGACCTATATAGGGTTCTCCTCGGCTCTCGGCGGATATGATCCGCGCGAGAAGGTCAATATCCCCGCTGCTGAATTGCCCCTGGTCCTGGGATATACCCAGCGCTTTCAGTGTTTGGGGACCGGCTATGCCGTCCGGATTGAGCCCTTTGGCCTTCTGGAAAGCGATTACGGCTTTTTTTGTATTTTCTCCATATATCCCGTCCACCTGGCCGGGATCATAGCCTAATTCTTTCAGTTTTTTTTGAATCTGGCGGACTTCGTCGCCCCGGGATCCTACTTTGCTGAGGGTCTGGACGGCCTCCTGCCCGTTCGTTCCTGCCGCAAGAGAAGCAAGGACAGAGCCTTCCTCGCCAGCGCGGAGAAGGAGGGCTATCATTACCATATTTAAAAGGAGGACCACAACGATCCTCCACACATACAGGAATTTCGGATTCATTTCTTGCATGAAACTTCTGGCCCCTTTTTTTGGTTTCTGCGTTCGGTTCTTGTATTTTCGTATTGTTTCCAGTTAACCGGTGTTTTCCTTCCGTAGTTGGGAAAGTATTTTTAGTTTACCTCTGCATATGCGGATTACTCCCGTGAAAGAATGAAAATATACGGTATATTATGGAAATAGTATACGCAGAGTTGTTGTTTTTTTTGTAAACAGGGGAAAAAGCAGGAAAAAATAAAAAAATCAAAAAAAATTGAAAAAAAGGGTTGACAAAAGGATGTGGATTTGATATTATAGTCAAGCGCCGTGAGGAACGGCACTCCGGAAAGACCGAAAGGGAAGCTTAAAAATGGCTTAGCAAAGCGGTTTTTCAGGAAATGAGGACCTTGAAAATTAAACAACGAAAGACAAGAAAAAGGACCCGTAATTCTTTGAGAAAGATCGTTCAGAAATGAACGGCGGACTCAAAAAAGGATACGAGCGAATACACGTTAGTGTATCGTAAAAGAGCTAAGCAAAGGCTCTGAAATAGATTAGAACATCGAAAGATGTTTTGATACAATATTTTAGAGAGTTTGATCCTGGCTCAGGACGAACGCTGGCGGCGTGCCTAACACATGCAAGTCGAACGGAGATTGAAGTCAACA
>CALWJA010000019.1 GCA_944380875.1 uncultured Clostridia bacterium | reverse complement strand
CGTGGGACTGCATAGAGAAATATGAAGTTATAATTTGGTTGGTTTTGCGTAAAACCGCGCTATATCAGGCTTCAGCGGCGTTTGTGGAGTAGTATGGAGATATGGAATCCGGCGTGTGAACGCCGATTCCCAGTTTCATAGGTAAAAATCAACTCTTTCGTTCTAAATTCAGAAAGCCCCGTTTCAGGGCCGGAAATTCCTTCTTACAGTATACATAGCTTTGGGGAGAATTACAAGAGAGGACGGCTTTTCCGCCCTTTTTCCAAAGAATCCACCGCTAAAAACCTCAGTGCCGCTCCTCCATATTGTCGTAGGTTTCGCAAAATCGGGCGGCAAAGGCAGGATCTTCCCCGGCCACATACAGATGGGCCGTATCTCCGAAGGACTGGCACCGGAAGAAGACCTCCCCTTCTTCCCTTTCTTCCGTATACAGAGTGGTAACGGAGGAAGGCGCCGCGCAGAAGCCGTGCCATAAGGGCACGGGAGAGATGCCCAGAAGGTGGGAAAGCATTACGCACATAACCCCAAAATGGCAGAAAACCACAATGGTATCCCGGTTTCCGTTTTCTGTGCGGTAGCGGTTTTTAAAGCGGGCATAGCCGTGCTTTTTGAGGATGGAGTCGATCCCCTCCGCTACCTGCCGGTAGTGGGCTCCGATTTGGCCCGAGAGCATCAGGGGCGTATCCATCCACCTTTCCCTTTCAAAATAGGAAGGTTCCTCCGTCCAGCGGGAAGGCATCAAATCCCAGCAGTTATGGCGCTCCTCTCCCGTTTCCGGATCGGTGACAGGATAGGAAAATTCCTGCAGAAAATCAAAAATCTCCGCATCTCTTCCCATTTTTTGGAGCGTCAGGGAAGCGGTATCCCGAGCCCTGCCCAAAGGAGAACAGTAAAAAGCCTTTATATCCATAGAGGAAAGGCGGCGGGAAAGAAGCTCTGCTTCTTTCCACCCCTTTTCCGTTAGAGAGTCAATGGAGTAATCCGGGTCCGCATGGCGGACAAATATAAGCCGCATGGTTTTTCCTCCTTTTTGTGCTGATCCTTAAGAGCGGGCCCTTATTGGGCCGTCTGATCCTGGGATACATCCCGCATGGAAAGGCCGATGCGTTTTCCGTTGTTTTCCACGGAAAGCACCTTTACACGCACCACATCTCCCACATGAAGAACTTCTCCCGGATGGCGGATGAATTTTTTGCAGATCTGGGAAATATGCACCAGGCCGTCCTGATGGACGCCGATATCCACAAATGCTCCGAAATCCGTCACATTTCGGACAGTGCCGGATAATTCCATGCCCACCTTCAGATCGTCCGCGGAAAGGACATCCGAACGAAGAAGTACCGGCGGGAGCTCATCCCGGGGATCCCGGCCGGGTTTCAGGAGCTCGGAAACAATGTCCCGAAGGGTGGGAACGCCTGTTTCCAGTTCCTTAGCGGCTTTTTCTTCTCCAAAAGCCGAAAGCCGCTGGGGAAGGTCGGAAAGCCGGTTGTTCCGGAGATCCTCGGAGGAATACCCGCAAAGCTTCAGAAGACCCTTGGCCGCCCCGTAGCTTTCCGGGTGAACGGCGGTATGATCCAGCATTTCAGCGCTTTCCGGCACCCGCAGGAATCCTGCGCACTGCTCAAAGGCTTTGGGCCCCAGTTTGGGCACTTTTTTCAGCTCCGCCCGGCTTTTGAAGGCGCCGTTTTCTTCTCTGTAGGTCACTATATTTTTGGAAACCGCCTGGGAAAGACCGGAGACCTTTTCCAGAAGGCTGGGGGAGGCGGTGTTCAGATCCACGCCCACGGAGTTTACGCAGTCCTCCACCACGCCGGAGAGGGCTTCGTTCAAACGTTTCTGGGGCATGTCGTGCTGGTACTGCCCCACGCCGATGGCTTTGGGATCGATTTTTACCAGTTCAGCCAGAGGATCCTGCAGGCGGCGGGCTATGGAAACGGCGCTGCGCAGGGTCAGATCAAACTGGGGGAATTCCTTGGCGGCCAGAGGGCTGGCGCTGTAGACGGAAGCGCCGGCTTCGCTGACCATGGCATACGCCGGCAGGGGCGAGAACCCTTCTTTCTTAAGGTCGGCGATCACCCCGGAAGTAAACTGCTCCGTCTCTCTGGAGGCGGTGCCGTTTCCGATGGCGATGATCTGTACCTTATGTTTGCGGATAAGCCCGCTTAAAAATTCTTTTGCTTCCTCCACCTTTCGGCCGGAATGGGTGGGATAGATAACGCCCGTATCCAGCACCCGCCCGGTCTCATCCACTACGGCCACCTTGCAGCCTGTCCGGTAGCCGGGATCCAGCCCCAAAGCGGTTTTTCCCTTGACGGGAGGCTGCATCAGAAGCTGGCGGAGATTTACGCTGAATACCTTAATGGCGTCCTCAGAGGCGGTTTCCGTCAGGGAAGAACGGATTTCCCGCTCCAGTGAGGGGAAAATAAGCCTGTCGTAGCTGTCTTCCGCCGCCCGGCGGACAGCCTCGCCGCACTGGTTCGCGTTTTTTACCGAAGCGGAATACACAATGGAAAGAGCCCGTTCCCGATCCAGTTCCAGAGAAACCTTGAGAACATCTTCCTTTTCACCCCGGTTAATGGCCAATACCCGGTGGCCGGCGATGGTGCGCACCGGCTGGCGGAAATCGTAATACATTTTATAGACGGTGTCCGCCTCGGGATCCGCGGCTTTTGCCACCAGCTCCGCCTGGGCGGAGGCCACCACACGCAGCCGCCGCCGCAGGGAAGCGTCGTCGGATATCTGCTCGGCTATAATATCCAAAGCGCCGTTTAAGGCGTCATCCGCCGTTTCCAGTTCCTTTTCCGGATCCACATAGGCGGCGGCCATTTCCAGAGGATCCCCTTCTCCCTGTTCCAGTATGGCGGCGGCAAGAGGTTCCAGCCCTTTTTCCTTGGCAATGGTGGCCCGGGTGCGGCGCTTGGGCCTATAGGGGCGGTAGATATCTTCAATTTCCGCTAAGGTGGAGGCTTTTTCCAAAGCGGAGAGAAGTTCCGGGGTCAGAGCGCCCGCCTCCTCGATGCGGTTTTTTACATCCTCCCGCTGCTTTTCAAGGCCTCTCAGATAGGAAAGACGCTCCGAAAGAGCGCGGAGAGCCTGGTCGTCCATGCCTCCGTGGACCTCTTTCCGGTAACGGGCTATAAAGGGGATGGTGTTTCCCTCATCAATCAAATTTACAACGGCCTCTACCTGAGGACGGCGGAGGGAAAATTCCTCCGTAAGGGATGCTAATATATCCATTTTAAAACCTCCTGTATAAATTACAAAATCAAAACAAATTGTATATTTATGGATATGCGGAAAAGAAAAAGACGGCAAAGGAAAAATAGTCTCATAAGAGATACCCGTTCCTGTTCCGTGCCTTTCAAAATCCGTTTCATAAAAGGAAAAGACTCTGTTTTGTATTGTATCATAAATCCGCCTCGGGGCAAAATATGGATATAAAATTTTTTCTTTCAAGAGCTTTTGCTTTTTATATCCGTTCTTTTTGCGAAAAAAAGGGATTTTTTTCAAAGCACGGCATATTTCCCCGCCGGCAAGGCCAAACTAAGGGCGGAGGTGCAGTACGAAGTATGAAACACTATGAAAAAAGAAAAACCGGTAAAAACAGCAAAGGTTTTTATATGGCGTTGGGAATTTGTCTTGTAGCCGTAGGTGTGGCTGCATGGACAACCTTTGACAGCGTCAACAATTTTACGGCGGAAGAGGATTCTTCCTCCCAAGTGATGCAGACAGAAATGACCATCAGCGGCGTAAAAGTGCCTTCTTCCTCAGAAGAAGCATCCTCCCCTCCCTCCTCTTCTCAAGCGGAGAGCCAAGAGGAAGAAAGCTCTGCCCCTTCTTCCTCAGAGGCGGAAAGCAGTGATGCAGAGGAGAGCCAGGCCCATGTGGCTGTGGGAGCTTCTTCCTCACCGGCTCCTGAAACGCCTACCCCGGATGTTCTCCAGTATCCTTTGGGGGATTCTATCTCCGTTCCTTTCAGCGGAGACGCGCTGGTATTTTCCGAAACCATGCAGGATTGGCGTGCCCATACGGGAGTGGATATTCCCGGCAATAAGGGTGATGCGGTCAAAACATGCGCAGGCGGCATTGTAGAGGATGTTTCGGGCGAAGGCCTCTACGGTTTGACGGTAACCGTCAGCCACGGAGAGCTTACGGTTTCCTATTGCGGCCTGGATACGGTTTCCGTTAAGAAAGGGGATACCGTAACCATCGGCGGCACTCTGGGCACCCTGGGAACCGTTCCCTGCGAAGAGAAGGAAGACCCCCATTTGCATCTGGAGGTTGCCCGCTCCGGCGAAAGAATTGACCCGGCGGACCTTTTGCAGTAATCCTTCTGTTTTATCCGGAAAGCCCCTGGGAAAGAAAGACCGCCGTGCACCGGCGGTTCTCCCTGCCCCCGGAACCGTTTTGGACGTTTAGGGGCGCTCTTTGGGCGCTGTTTTTTCCGGGAACTGTGGCAAAAGCCTCGGTAGGCCCTTGAGGGCCCTGGAAAAAGCTGAATACGTGTTCATGTGCAGCCCAAAGGGAAAAGCGCTTCGGAAAAGTTCCGAAGCGCTTTTCTCTTATATGCTGTATTTGCATTTGCTAGTTCCTTTGGGTCTCTCCGCTATAAGGCTATAAGAGTCTGATCAGTTGCCGGCCGCGGAAGAGAGGGGCTCGTCCTCATAAATAAAGGAAACAAGCTGTTCCGAGCAGGCTTCTATATCGGGGACCAGCACCAGCTGCTCGATGCCTGTAATCAGCACTCTTTCATCCGTATACTGCCCGTCTCCGGGAATACGGTTTTCTTCCAGATCATACTGCAGATATTCCAGGGCGTTGGATGCCAGCATGACGATTTCATCCTTCTGCAGGTTGGTGGTTACATAGGGAAGACATTCATACAGCACATTGTGAACGGTCACAAGATTGGCGGTCTTAAATTTTTCCACAATGGCGGTAATCACGTTGCGCTGGCGCTGGGTGCGCATAAAATCGTCCCCGGTGGTGTGGCGGATCCGGCTGTAATACCGAGCCTGCAGGCCGCTTAGATTGTAAGTTCCCTCCGAAAGGTTTTGGTTGGGATCCCCGGATTCCCTGTTGATCAGATCGGCTTCTTCCTGGGTCAGGGTAATTTCCACGCCTCCCATGGCGTCTATGATTTTTTCAAAGGAGTCGAAGGTGACAACAGCCCAGCGGTCGATATCTACTCCGAAAAGGGTCTCTACTGTTTCTACCAGAAGCTCAGGCCCTCCGGTGGAATAGGCGGTATTGATCCGGTTCTTTTCCGTCTTGCCGGGAATCTCTACATACAAGTCCCGCATAATGGAGGTCATTTTCAGCTTTTTATGGCGGGTATCCAGGGAAAGAAGGATCATGCTGTCTGTGCGGCCTACATCGTTAGGCTGGTAATCGTCCACACCCATGACAAGGATATTGACGATTTTGTCGTCGTGATACAGGCCGTTTACCTTTTTCAGCCCCTGGTCTTCCCCGTCTTCTGTTTCGTGGCCGGGATCCGCCGCCGTGCTGGAGAAAAGGGCTCCGTCCGATTCGCTTTTTTCCGCAATATTGATGCGGTTCAGCATAATTTCAGTATATACAAAAATCCCGCCTGCTACCAGGATTATAAGAGATAGGAAAAAGATGCACAGATTGCGCAGGATATGCCGTTTTTTGCGGTGTGTTCCATGATAAGCTGTATGGGTTGAACGCATGGGATCTCCTCTTTTCTGTTCGTACTGGTATTCATTCTGTTTTTTGAACGGCACCGGAGAAGATTCCCTATCCCCTGCATTCTGTGCAGGATAAATAGGAATTCCGGTTCCGTATCCAATACAAATTAGGACGCCCAAATGTTGCAGAAAGTTTCAAAATTTTTGCCTTTTTTGCAAACCCTCCGTATCCTCAGCCCATTAAAGGTTGCTTTTTCCCGAATTTTCTCTTGGTTCCTTCCCGTTTTCCTTTTCGGGAACGGCATCCAGCTCATCCAGAGTCAGGCAGAAAGCGGGCAGAAATTCTTTTAAAAACACCTGGGCTTCGGGAATCTTCATTTCTTCTATAGAGCGGCGCAAAGTTTTTTCGGCCTGCAAAAACTCCATATTTCCCGCCCGGCGTTCCTGCAGGCATTTAATGAGAGCCGAAAGCTTGTCCGCAGCCTTAACAAGGCCCCAAAGCTCTTTTTCTTCCTCTTCGCCTTCCGAAAGGAGGGATACATAATCCCTCTTTAGGTCTTCCGGCAGCATGGATAGAAGATTTTCTCTGGCGGCTTCCTCCACCCGGGCATATTCTCCCCGGATGGACGGGCTGAAGTATTTGACAGGAGTGGGCAGATCGCCGGTAATGATTTCAGGGGCGTCGTGAAACAGGGCCAGACAAGCCGCTCGTTCGGGGGATACATTCCCGCCGAAGCGGCGGCAGCGCAGGAGAGCCAGGGCATGGGCAAGTATGGCGGTTTCAAAGCTGTGCTCGGAGAGGGATTCCGGGCGGGTGTTTCGCATAAGGCCCCAGCGGTTGATGTATTTCATGCGGGAAAGCATGGCATAAAAAGGGGACATATATAAAGCTCCTTTCTGAAAACAGAAATGAAAGGGGAATATCCAAAACGGACGGCGGATCTATCGGAAAAGGGTCCTGCAAAGGCAGGACAAGTTTTCCTGCTTGCCACGCAGGGAGACAATTTTCTCCATCATACCTGCCCTGCCGCTATTTTGCAAGGGACTAAGGGAAACTATGACAGGAATTTTACTTCCTCTTTTTCCCTGGCTATGCTATACTGAATGGTAAGAAATGCCGGCGGCCGGAATGAGTATGGCTTGGAACCGGCGTATTTTTCGGCAGCGGGAAAGAATGTATGCCGCCGAAAAAATAGCCTTGAGGGTTTACGGTTAAAAAAACGGACGAAACTATCAATATAGAGAGGTGAAAGTATGCGGAAATTCCGGGATGCGTTGGAAAGGAACTGCTACTTGAAAGCCTTTGTGTATGGGCTTTGTATATCGTTTCTTCTTTTTATCCCCTTTATTGCAGTGGATCAGGGGCTTTTCCTGTTCTATGGGGATTTCAATGTGCAGCAGGTGCCCTTTTATCAGATGTGCCATGATGCTATCCGCAGCGGCAATGTAAAATGGAGCTGGACAACGGATCTGGGCGCCAATTTTGTGGGATCCTATTCCTTTTATCTTCTGGGCAGCCCCTTCTTCTGGCTGACAATCCCCTTCCCCAGCGAGGCGGTGCCGTATTTGATGGGGCCGCTGCTCATGCTGAAATTTGCCTGCGCTTCTTTTACAGGAACGGTATTTATCCGCCGGTATGTGAAAGATCCGTCTTCCGCCGTTTTGGGAGGCCTTTTATACGGTTTTTCGGGTTTTTCCGTATACAATATCTTTTTCAATCACTTTCACGAAGCTATAATTGTCTTTCCTCTGCTTCTGTGGGCGCTGGATGAATATATGGAAAAACGGCGCCGGGGCGTTTTTGCCTTTATGGTGTTCCTTTCCTGCTTTGTAAATTATTATTTCTTCACAGGTCAGGTGGCTTTTACTCTGATTTATTTCTTCCTGCGCCTTTTCAGCGGGGATTGGCGGCTGAACCTGCGGGATTTCCTTCTGCTCATATGCGAAGCGGTTCTGGGGCTCCTGCTTTCCTGTGTATTGCTTTTGCCCACCGTCCTGGCGGTTTTGCAGAATCCCAGGGTGGATAATCCCCCGGAGGGATGGAATGCTCTGCTGTATGGATGGAACCAGCGGTATATCCATATTCTGGAATGCTTCTTCTTCCCGCCGGATATCCCTGCCCGGCCCAACTTCACCCCGGAAAGCGAGGCCAAATGGGCTTCTCTGGGCGCATGGCTTCCCCTCTTCAGCATGGCGGGCGTTATCGGCTTTATGAAGCGCAACAGGGGTCACTGGCTCCGCCGGATCCTCCCGCTCCTGTTTTTGATGGCTTTGGTGCCTATCCTGAATTCGGCCTTCCAGATGTTTAACGCCAGCTACTATGCCCGCTGGTATTATATGCTCACCCTGATGATGGCTTTGGCTACCGTCCGCGCCGTGGAGGATCCTGAGACCGAGTGGCACAGTTCCATCCGCTGGGTGTTGGGGATAACCCTGGGCATTGCCCTTCCCATCGGTTTGATGTGGAAGGAAAATACAAACGAGGGAGTTACGTATTATACCTTCGGGCTGGAGCAGTATCCCACCCGGTTCTGGAGCTATGTGGCCATTGCCCTTTTGAGCCTCCTGCTGCTGACGGCAGTGTTCCGGTTCCGCAGAACCAACTTTAAGAAATTTATGAAGGCCGCTACATTGGGGGTGGCGGTTATCTCCCTTCTTTACGGCACATATTTTATCGCTTTGGGAAAAACCCAGAGCGACAGCACCCGTAAACACCTGATCCCCTATTGTATCAATGCGGGCGATAATATTTCCCTGCCGGATACGGAGACCTGCCGTATCGATGTGTATGACGGCATGGATAACCAGGCCATGTTCTGGCAGATTCCCACCATTCAGGCGTTTCACAGCATCGTGCCCGGATCCATTATGGAATTTTATCCCACCATCGGCGTTACCAGAGATGTGGGTTCCAGACCGGAAACGGACGTATACGGCCTCAGGGGCCTGACTTCCTGCCGCTGGCTTTTTGACCCCATTCTCAGCGGGGAAAATTTCGGCGGGGAAACAGGGAACGATCCGGTTATGCCGGGATGGACGTATTACGATACCCAGAACGGCTTTGATATTTGGGAAAATCAATACTTTATTCCTATGGGATTTTCGTATGATTATTATGTGACAAGGGAAGAATACGACGAGTGTATGGAATCCAACCGTCATCTTCTGTTGCTGAAGGCGCTGGTGCTTTCCGATGAGCAGGTGGAAAAGTATGGAACCCTTTTGGAACATCTGCCCATTTCCGGGACGGAGACCATAGAAGACGGCTATGAAGGGGAAACCTATGCGGATCAGCTTCGGCTTACGTATACGGAAGACGCCTATTATCAGGATTGCCTGGAAAGGAAGAGCATGGCGTGTTCTTCTTTCTCCCGGGATAACGACGGTTTTTCCGCCACTTTTGAAGGGGACAAAGAGAGACTTGTATTTTTCAGCGTTCCCTATGAAAGCGGCTGGAGCGCTACCGTTAACGGGGAGCCTGCAGAGGTGGAAAAAGTCAGCGTGGGATTTATGGCTGTAAAGGTACCTGCCGGAAAAAGCGAGATCCGCTTTAACTATACGACTCCGGGCCTTTCCATGGGAGCGCTGATTACCCTGCTGAGCGCTCTTCTGCTCTGCGTATACCTGTTCCTGACAAAGCGGTACGATAAAGCGGCGAAGAAGCAGTGGAAACATGTTTACCGTGTAAAGAATCCGGAACTTCTGCGCCCTAATGGGAGGTAAAGAATCATGCCGGTTATGGAAAAGGAAAAAACGGAAACCAAAGGGGCGGAAGAAACGCCCATTCTATATTTGGTAATTCCCTGCTATAACGAGGAGGAAGTGCTTCCGGAAACAGCCCGGCAGCTTACAGAGCGGCTTTCCGCCCTGATGGAACAGGGGCTAGTGTCCGCAAAAAGCCGGATGCTTTTTGTGGACGATGGGAGCCGGGATAAAACCTGGGAGATTATTTCTTCCCTGAGCGGGGAAAATCCCTATGTCTGCGGGCTGAAACTGGCTCATAACCGAGGGCATCAGAACGCTCTTCTGGCGGGGCTGATGGAGGCCAAAAACCATGCGGACTGCGTGATAAGCCTGGATGCAGACCTGCAGGATGATATTGGCGTCCTGCCCCAATTCGTGGAAAAATTCCGGGAAGGCTGCGATGTGGTGTATGGGGTGCGCAGCAGCCGGAAAACGGATTCTTTTTTCAAACGGGCTACCGCCCAGGGGTTTTACCGGTTTATGGGGCTTTTGGGTGTGGATGTGGTGTATAACCATGCGGATTACAGGCTTATGAGCCGCCGTGCGTTGGATGCTCTTTCCGAATACAAAGAAGTAAATTTGTTTCTGCGGGGGATTGTGCCTCTCATCGGATACAGAAGCGACTATGTGACCTATGAGCGCCATGAGCGGTTTGCGGGGGAATCCAAATATCCCCTGAAAAAGATGCTTTCTTTTGCTCTGGACGGCATTACGTCTTTCAGCGTCAAGCCTTTGAAGATTATCTCCAATTTGGGAATCCTTGTTTCTGTATTGAGTATAGCGGGGCTTTTATATGCCCTTATCTCCTATTTCTGCGGGAGCACTGTAGAAGGTTGGACGGCTATCGTTTGTTCCATTTGGCTTTTGGGGGGAATCCAGCTCCTTTGTATCGGCGTGGTGGGAGGATATGTAGGAAAAATCTACAGTGAAGTGAAAGCCCGCCCCCGGTTCCGTGTGGAGGAAAAGAAGGGAGATTTCCCTGAGCCTGAGGAAGAACGAGACGCGAAAAACGCTGGATAATTCCCGATAACACTGGATAACGCGATAATTGGAATACAAGGAGGCGGAATCTATCCCCATCGCAGAGGGAAAAGAGAAAATCCGCCATGGACAAGCCCTTTAAAAGGGAGTATACTGTAGCAGACGGCTGCATTGCCAAAGGAAAAGCATTCCCTTCGTGTGTGCGGCGGCAGATACTTTTCAAACGGGAGAAGATTTCCCTGAAATAAGAGCCGGAATGCTTTTTTACCTTATACCGGTTTTTGGAAAATATGGAACAACCGGGAAAATAATCTGCGCAGGTTCTCTGCGCCAATTCGGAGTGTGATAACTAGTGATAACCAAAACCACATCGCAAGACAACGTTTGCCGGATGCGCCCGGTATGGAGAAAATTTGCGGCTCTTTTTCTCGCCGTCCTTCTCACACTTAGCCTTGCTTCCTGCGATACTACGGATAAGACTTGGGCTATGAAGAGAGGGGATACGGTGATCCCCATTGGCTGCTATATTTACAATTTTTATACCGCTACTATGAACGCCTCTTATCAGGACGGCGTGGATTCTTCCAAATCTATGCTGGAGCAGGAGATCGAGGGTAAGCCTGCGGAAACTTGGATTCGTGAAAATGCCATCCGTTCCACGAAACTGATATTGGCCATTGACGATATGATGGCGGAGATGGGCCTTTCCCTTTCGGAAGAGGATGAGAAGCAAATTGAAACCAATACAAATTCTATGTGGGCACAATATTCTTCTGTATTAGAAAATAATGTGGCAAAGAGTTCCTTCCAAAAGGCAAATACAGAATTGAATTATAAATATACCATGGTATTTAAAGCCCTGTATGAAAAGGGCGGTGAGAAGGAAGTTCCAGAGGATGAAATCGTAAAATATGTAACGGATCATTATACGGATTATTCGTATATTATGGCTCCCCTGTATGATTCCAGTTATGCGGATCTGAAGGATGAGGATAAAAAAGCGATTCGTGACCTGCTGAAAGACTGCGCCACAAAAATCAACGATGGGACTATGACCATTGAAGAAGCTGCGGAAGCATATGAAAAAGAAATGGAAACTTCCGATTCCCTTACAAGTGGTATGGCCAATCTGGAAGAACAGGAAGAATCAAACGAGCTAATAGAAGCCCTGAAGGAAATGGATGCCGAAGAGGCTCGCTTTGTGGATCTTTCCGAAGATTCTTCCGTGTATGTGCTGGTTTATAAAAGGGATATCAATAAAACGGTCGATACGTATTTGGAAGAGGATACCAACCGGTTGACCATTTTAGATGAGCTCAGAGGTGAGGAATTTGCCGATATGATGGAGGAAAAGGTGGATTCCCTGAGCGGAGTGGAAATCAACGAAGCTGCTTTGAACGACTATAAGGCTTCCATGTATTATACCTTTAAGGAGCCCGCTTCTTCTGCCGGATCTTCTTCCGCAGCATCCTCTTCCGCTTCTTCATCGGAAGCTTCTTCTGAGGAATCTTCTTCTGAAGCGACCGAGTCGGAATAAGATTCTGCCTTTCCCGCTCCTCTTTTGTATGGAGTGCGGAAGACAGATGCCGCAATTTCAAAATATACAAGTAAAGAATATGTGTATAAGCCGCCGGGAGTTTTATCCCGGCGGCTTTTGCATGAGAAGAAAATTTTTGCAATTGTATCACAAAGCGGGGCATACTGGTGAAGAGAGGATCTTTGGAATGTGTATTGGTTATTTTCAGAAATTCCATATCGTAAGACGCTTAAAAAGCACCATAAAGCGTAACAATTTTATTAATTCTTAAAAAGAATGTATTTTTTATCTCGGCTGTGGTATAATGACGAGGTTTTAAGAGTAAAAATGGCGGATTTGCGCGTTTTTTGGTTTTTGTATTCCAAATCTGTCCCGCAAAGTAAAATGGTGTTCATTTCCGGAGCCGGTGTACTTCCGGCAGATAGTTTCCCCCACCAATGGAAAAAGCTAGAATATTGCTTATCTAAAATTTATATGTGAGGAAGGATAATTGTGAAAGAAAAGAAAACCAATGGCACGAGAACGAAACTTCCTGCCAAAATTGTGGTTCGGAATATAGCAATCTTGTTTTTCAGTTTGATTTTTATTGCGGCAGGCGGTCTCTGTGTATACGGAGAAGTGCTGATGAGCCGTATGAATTTTGTGGACGACGGGCAATCCACAGGGTTGTTTGAAAGCACAAAAGAGGATGAAGTTTCCTCCGGAACAGAGTCCGGCCTAAATGTGCAGGGCGAAGGGGTAAAATTGGTTAATGGTCTTTACCATGACGATATGATTATAAATGTTCTCGTTATGGGCGTGGATGATTACCAGCCGAATGATGTAGGCAGAACGGACAGTATGATGCTGGTATCTCTGGATACCCGTCATAAAAAGCTGAAGGTAACTTCCCTGATGCGCGATATGTATGTGGCTATTCCCGGACGCGAGGAGCCGAACCGTATCAATACCGCATATTCTACCGGTGGTCCGGAAGGTTTGGTAAAGACGGTGGAAGCCAATTTTAAAATTGATGTGGATCGTTGGGTGGTCGTTACATTCGACGCCTTTGAAAAAATCATCGACGCTATGGGTGGTGTAGAAATTACCCTTTCCCAGGAAGAAGCCGATCTTATCAACAGAGAGTCGGGAGATCCCCGTATGAACCTCTCGGAAGGTACGTTTACTCTTAGTGGTCTGCAGGCGCGTTATTACAGCCGTATCCGGAAAATCTCCACGGGCGGCGACGATTTTATGCGTACCCAGCGTCAGCGGAATGTTATGAACAGTATTGTTACAAAGTTTAAAACGGCCGATATCGGGACCATAAACAATATACTGTATAACACCCTCCCTTTGATTACCACAAACATGCAGAAAAATGAAATTCTGGGGCTTGCTGCCAATGCGCTGGAATATCTGAATTATGAGTTTGAAGAAGAACGTATTCCCGGAGATAACGAATACTCGGGCGAATGGGTTGTGATTTCCGGTTGGGATCAGAATGTTCTGGTTCCCGATTTGGATGCAGCACAGAGACGTCTTGTAAGCTTTATTTTTGAAGCAGAGGTTTCCTAATTTGGTATAGAGTTTTGATTGAGCACCGTTCCCTTTTTTGGGAGCGGTGTTTTTTTGTTCCACGATGTTTTATGATAAAGAAAAGATATCCGTTGAAATTTACAGAATTATAAAATATATAAACAAAAATTTCAGTTTTGTAACAAAAGCAGGGTGGCATTTTTTTTTCTAAAGTGCTATACTTAATTACAGACAGCAATCCGTGCCTTATTGTGGGCGCAGGAAAGAGAGGGATCTTATATGAAATTAATTCTGGCTATTGTTAGCAATGATGACAGCAGCATGGTTTCTTCCGCCTTAACGAAAAACGGATTTTATGCCACCAAGCTTGCTACTACGGGCGGCTTTCTGAAGGCAGGCAATACAACTTTTATTGTGGGTGTGCCGGATGAGAAGGTTGACAAGGTCATTGAGATTATCTCTCAGCAGAGCAGCCGCCGCACGCAGTTGGTGCCGAACACAACCTCTATGGATGTGGGTATGTATACATCTTTCCCTGTTTCCGTTACAGTAGGAGGCGCCACTATTTTTGTGCTGGATGTAGATCGCTTTGAAAAAGTATAAGCTGGCAGGCATAGCGGAAGAATAACGGAAGTGTTTTGCTAGTAAAATATTTTTCGTGCAGATAGAATAGGCCGAAAAACAGGAAATATGAAAAGGCAGCAGGGCAGGCTGCGGAAAAACCGCAGCCTGCCTATTCTTTCTTATGTAACGGGCTTGTTTACGGCGGAGGGGCTTTACGGAAAAACGCTTTCATATCCGGGCTTTGGATATCTGCGGAACAGGTCCAGAGCAGAAAGGGAGACATGTAATGGAGTTTGGCGGTTTGCCGCTGGCGCAAGAAGCAAAGAATACGTTGGCCGGGGCTTTTGATTCCGGCCGGTTTCCTCATGCCGTTTTTTTGGAGGGAGGCACAAAATCTGCCAGGAAGGATTTGGCCTGCCTTCTTGCTTCTGCTGCCGTCTGCAGGCGGGAGGGAGAAAAATTCCCCTGTGGAGTATGTTCCGGCTGTATAAAAGTCCGCGCGGGATCCCATCCGGATATCTCCGTTTCCGGAGGCGGGGAAGGGCCGGCCCTTCGTGTGGATGAGATTCGGCGTATCCGGCAGGACGCGTCTGTAAAGCCCAATGAAGCGGAGCACAAAGTGTATCTCCTTTTGGAAACCCAAGATATGACGGATCAGGCGCAGAATGCTCTCCTGAAAATTTTGGAGGAGCCCCCTCCAGGGGTATTGTTTGTTTTGACGGCTCCTTCCGTTTCCCAGTTACTTCCCACAATCCGTTCCAGAATACAATTGTTTCGCATGGAAGAGAAAACGGAAGAGCCCGAAGAAGAAATCTTGCATTTAGCGGCGCAGATGGCAAAAGCGGTATGTTTGCCGGGAGAATCGGCGCTGTTGTATGCAGCAGCTCCTTTGATTCGGGATAAGGAGAAGCTGCGTAAAATCCTTTCCCTTCTGCTCCTTCTCTTTCGGGACGGCTGCACTCTCAGAGCAGGAGGAAATGTATGTCTCTCCGGCCTGCCCGAGGAGGCAGGGGAGCTTTCCGGAAAGCTGACACGAAGCCGTCTTCTTCGGTTGTTGGAAACAGTGGAAAAAGCGCAGAAGGAGTTGGAAGGCAACGCCAATGGAGCGTTGATGGTCACCTGCCTCTGCGCCAGAATGCGGGAAGCCGCAGGCAGATAAAAGAAAACCAGCAAAAGAATAAGAAGACACGGATAGAAATAGAACCGGCGCAAAATTCTTGCCGGGTGTTATAGAAATGAAAAACAGGATATAATACAAGATAGAAGAATTGGACGATAAAGGCATGGGAAAGCTTTTATTTGCCGCAGCGGCAGCGTAAGAGATTATGTGTAAGTGCTGGCAGGAATCCTTTTTGGGGTTCTGTCTGCATGTGGCTTGCAGAGGAGACAAAGTTTTCTATCATGCTATACCATGAAAAAGGAAGAACCGGTAAGCCGGATAGGATAAAATAGAAAATATACCGGCGGAAACGCCGTTTGAAACTGCCGGGAAAAGCACCGGGGTTCATAAAAAAGGAGAAAGATACATGGCGGCTGTAATTGGAGTCCGATTTAAAAATATTGGAAAAGTATATTATTTTGATCCGGAAGGACATGTTTTGAAAATTGGAGACAAAGTGATCGTAGAGACGGCCCGAGGGATCGAGTGCGGTGAAGTGGCGATGGGAAGCAAAGAAGTGGCGGAGGAGGATATTCCCCAGCCTCTTAAAAAAGTTATACGGGTGGCCACTCCCGAAGATCTGGCCAGAGTGGCGGAAAATCAGGCGAAGGAAAAAAGCGCCTTTGCCATCTGCGCCAAAAAAATTGAAGCCCATAAGCTGGAAATGAAGCTGGTGGACGTGGAATACACCTTTGATAATTCCAAGATCCTGTTTTATTTTACTGCCGACGGCCGGGTGGATTTCCGGGAGCTTGTGAAAGACCTGGCTTCCGTATTTCGCACAAGAATTGAACTGCGCCAGATCGGTGTGCGGGATGAGGCGAAAATGCTGGGGGGATTAGGCGTCTGCGGGCGTCCTCTCTGCTGCGCTACTTTTTTGGGTGGTTTTCAGCCTGTATCCATTAAGATGGCGAAGGAACAGGGGCTTTCCCTTAACCCGGTGAAGATTTCCGGAACCTGCGGAAGGCTGATGTGCTGTTTAAAATATGAGCAGGAGGCCTATCAGGATCTTTTACGCAGTACGCCTACGGTCAATTCTCTGATTATGACCCCGGATGGGCAGGGTATGGTTACCGATGTAAACCTGCTGACGGGTATGCTTCAAGTCAAGCTGGAAGGCGAACAGGATGGTGTGGTACGCACATATAACGTAAAACAGGTTAAGATCTTGCGTTCCGGAAAAGTCCATGTAAACCGGGAGGAAATGGAAAAGCTTCGGGAGCTGGAAAAAGAGTAAGCTGTAAAACGAGAAAAACCGGGATCTGGAGCGTGTTGGATGCCGGAGATAAAAAGAGACAGACACTTTTGTGTCTGTCTCTTTTTTGTTTATATTTTTATAAAACACTTGATAGAAGTTTATATTCGGATTTTTGTACAATAAGAGCATAAAATACAAAAGCAATATGCGGCTGTATTTGCATATTCTGATTTCCTTATTTTTTATTAAAAAGGAGGTACAAAAATTTTAATTGCAAGACCGGATAGGAAATTTATATTTAGGAGGCAAAAAAATGGCAGAAATAACATCCAAAATAACGATGTCATATCTGAAAAACGGCGCCTGGAAAAGCTTTAGCTCCAAAATACAGAGCAGCTTTGACGGTTTGAAAATCCAGACCACAAACAGTTCCTACTATCTTCAGTACAGAACTTGGAACGAGGGAAAAACGGCCTTTTATCCCTATGTCAAGAGCACAGTGGACGATTACGCAGGCGTTTCGGGCCGTCCTGTGCAGCTTCTACAGATTCAGGCCCTGAAAAGCAATGGAACACAGCTGGATTCCGGCATTGTGGTGATGTTCCGTACCTATACGGAAGGAAAATGGCTCCCCTGGGTGAGCAATGCCGACCCTGTGTGGATGGAGAGTGTGCAGAAAAAATACAAGCTTGACGGCACGCTGGATACAGCCGGAGCCTACGCAGGCCTTTCTGGCAAAAATGTTGGTGGTGTAGAAATTCGGGTGTTTGAGGAAGGTCCTCTGGGTGATTTTGAGGGCGGTGAGGTAAACGGTACCCTCAGCTATATGGCGGACAGCGCCGATAACTGGGAGAGTTTTTCGGAGGCTGCTTTAGCGCCTTATATGGACGGCATACGGATCAAGACGCCTGCCAACAAAGGCTACTACCTTTCTTACAAAACATGGAACGAGGGTAAGACCAATTATTATCCTGCGGTAAAGAGCACAGACAACGATTATGCCGGCACGCCGGGAAGACATATCCAGCTTTTGTCCATCAGCGCTTATAAAAATGACGGTACTGTTCTCACATCCGGTGTGATTGTAATGTACCGGGCTTTTGTAGACGGAGAGTGGATGCCCTGGGTAAGCAACGCAGATCCTGAATGGATGCGTTCTATTAAAGAAAAGAATGACCTGGAAGGCACATTGGATACATCTTCGGGACATACAGGCGTCAGCGGTAAGAATATCAGCGGTATTGAGATCCGCATCTTCGAGGATGATGCCCCCAACGCCGGTTCCGACCGGTTCGAGGGGGATGAAATCGCGTTGGATTTAAGTTATATTGCAAATAACGATACGTGGCATAGCTTCACAAGATCTGTAAAAGCTTCCCCTATGGACGGAATTAAAATTCAGACTTCCGACCCGGATTTCTACCTTGCCTATAAGACTTGGAACGAAGGCAAGGAAAGCTATTATCCGGAAGTAAAAAGCACAGAGGACGATTACGCCGGTATGGTGGGAAGGCCCATCCAAAGGGTGAGCATCAATGCCTGCAAACCGGACGGAACCCGCATGACTTCCGGCGTAGTAGTAATGTACCGAGCGTATGTAGACGGACGATGGCTTCCTTGGGTCAGCAATGCAGACGCTCAGTATATGAAGAATGTGCAAAGCCAATACAATATGGATGGCACGCTCGACACCGTTTCCGGTTATGCAGGTATCTCAGGAAAAAATATTGCCGGGTTGGAAATCCGTGCGTTTAAGGGCGAACTGGATTCGGGCATACAGGATCTACCCGGAACGGAAAGTACTCCCGTTATGAGCTGGATGTACAATAACATTTGGCAGTCTTTCCCCGGAAGCATCCTGCACGATCCCATAGAGGGCTTGAAAATCCAGACCGGCACAGATAAATCCTATTATCTGACATATAAGACCTGGAATGAAGGAAAAACCTGGTTTTATCCCGAAGTAAAAAGCACAGAAAACGATTATGCGGGCATGGCCGGCCGGCCCATCCAGAGGCTGAACATCAAAGTTTTCCGCAACGACGGCACCTTCCTGGATGCTGGTGTTGTAGTTATGTACCGGGCAATAGTAGATGGCAAATGGATGTCTTGGGTAAGTAATGCAACCGGAGATTGGATGGAAAGCGTGCAGAAAAAATACCAGCTTGGCGGCACGCTGGATACAGCCGGAGCATATACAGGTGTTGCAGGAAAAAATATTGAAGGTGTGGAGATCCGGATCTTTGAAGAAAATCAGATCGTCGATACCCCCATTACTCCAACTGGGAAACACAAGATTATCCAGGTTGATTTTTTCTCTCAAATTCCAGATTATCCCACTGGCTGCGAAAGCGTAACGGCAGCAATGGCGCTGCATCATGCCGGCATCAATATCAGTGTAAATAATTTTATTAACCACTATCTGGATATGCAGCCCTATCCCTTCGACCCCTTTGAAACCTTCGGAGGAGATCCCAGAAGCGGCAGCGGCTGGGGCTGTTATGCACCGGTGATCAAGAAAGCACTGGATAAGGCATTGGAATTCCTGCCGTATTATGCGGTACAGCACGATGGGGTTACCCTTGAGAAGCTGTGCAGCGATTACATCGATAAGGATATCCCTGTGATCCTGTGGGCCACCATGGGTATGCGGGCGGCAAGAACCATCAGCTGGAGCTATAACGGAAAACGGATTGAATGGGTACAGCCCGAGCATTGCCTGCTTCTGGTGGGGTATGATGAGAAGCATTATATTTTCAACGACTCCCAGAAATCGGGCCCTCTCACCTATTACACCAAAGAATCGGTGGAGACGGCTTACAAGGCCCAGTTCAGCCAGGCGGTGGTGATTTTGGAGAATCCATCCGATAAAGAAATAGCGGAAATAAAAAAAGAAAAATTTTGCGCTATTCTTGATATATTAGAGGTACCTTCAAATAACATTGATAAAGGGGGATTTGGTCTTTTCAGAGAAGATAATGTTGAGGCTAGTGTTACAGAAATAGTTGGTAATGTGAAGATTACATATTCTTGTGGTAAAAATGAGAATATTCACACTTCGTATACCAATAATATGGAAATAAACGTTGAAAATGGAGAAATAAATTTTACGGGAAGTAATGACCGTTCTACAATAACCAGTAACATGCTTATACTATCTGAAAAACTTGCTGAGGCGGGTATGGACGGAGTCGATGATCCATTTATACAGTTTGATGCTTTGGCCACTGAAATAGGAGAAGGTTCCATATCAGTCGGGACAACATACAAATCTGATGGCACATCAGTTTTGGTCGAAATGTATTATAAAGTTTCTCTGAATGTAGACATCACTCCCAATTATTCTGAAGAAATGTATGTTGTAGTTAAGATAGAACCCATCGACAAAAAGCCTCCCGAGCCTCCAAAAGAGCAGTTCGAGTATTCTCCGGCGCTAACTTTTGAGGAAACATTAGCTCTTATCGTTGCAACTGCTGGACTTATCTTATTGTTGGGACCATATGCTATTGCGTTTGTTAAATCAATTGGAGTGAGAGCTCTAGCCGGTGCGATATTATAAAATACATTATTTTATGTGATTTATTCTAATTAGTTTTTACCTGAATTAAAGACTTGTTGTCTACTATTTAAATAGTAGACAACAAGCCTTTTCTTGCTTTCTTTTCTTTTAGTCCATTTTCACACAACCATACTGCCCGTCCTTTTTCACTACGGCCATATTGCCTGCCAGGAAGGCGCCTTCCATAGCATTTTCAATTCCCAAATTTTCAAACACAAAGGGCAATACCGTCTCCCCCTTTGTATTGATAATGCCCGCTGTCTCCCCTCGGGCTACATAAGCGTAATTCTCTTCCGTAAAGGGTGTCACCACACTGGAATATTGAAATTCTATCTTTGTGTTATTTTGATAATCCACACAGCCCCATTTTCCATCTTTGGAGATCATCAACAGATCATTATTTGGAAACGGCCCATAATAGAGGGAATCATAAACAGCAGGGATAGAAACCGCCCCATCGCCTGAAGTAAATCCAAATTTTAATCCTTCCTCTTTCCTTTGGAAGTATATCAGCGGATCTGACAGCTTTAAATCCCCTTCAGACAGCAATATATCATAGGGCGTTTCTGAAAGCTTGTTTCCTTCGGTATCATACAACCAAGTCCCCGAATTATCTGTTACAGCCTCCAGTTCTCCCGCAACCTGTATGCGTTCATATTGCATAGGGAAAATCCATTCTCCTTTTTCAGAGAGCAGTCCGTATACGCTGGGGTTTTTAATGGAATCTACCGCCACAAAGCAACGGTTTCCTGCCGGCAAAACACCATTACTGCCGTCGTATTCAAAAAGAACAGAATTGTTTGTGTCTTTTACATACCCCTTCCCATCCGATGTTTTACACATAAAAAAGAAATTTCCCTTATCATCTTGTCTTGCATAGACCTCTTCGTATTCCGGAGGGATGACGAAATCCCCATCCTTCCCAAGAATCCCCATCCTCTTGTTTTCGGACTCCGGATCCCCCACTGTTACAGCAACATAGGAATCTGTGGAAGAGGATGCCGTGGAGGACAAATCAATCTCAATTTCCGGCTCAGAAGGTAAAAGGCTCTTCCCTTCCTTATCCACCCAATTATATTTATCGTCTTTTAGGGTTATAAAGGTCCCGTCTTTGAGAGGCTCAATCTGCGAATAAACAGGGTGCAGTATCCACTCTCCCTCCTTGGAAATATATCCCTGTTCCTCTTCATCATAGGAAACAATATACCCTTCTTCCTCCAATCTTCTGGTATAGCTTTCCATGGAAGAAAAGGGGGTGTTTTGCAGCTTTGTTCCGTCTTTACCATATATATCCAGTAGCCTCGTTTCAGGATAATAGCAGAATAAGCCGTCATCAGAATAAATATTGCACAGGATTTTTTCATACTGAAAGGGAATTTTCAGCTCGTAAGAATCCCCGTTTTTTACATACGCTCCATACAACCCGTCTTTTTTCGCTATAAGGAACTGTTGATTTGGGGAAATGCCCATGTCTTCATATTGGCATTCTATAACGGTTTCCCAATTTTCTTCTTCCTGTTTAGGGGAAGAACACCCCATTTGAAAAAGCAGCAACGCTGCACCGATAAAAGCCAGCGCTTTTTTGGAATATTTCATAAAAAACTCCTCCCAATTTAGGTTTAATTGACAACTGGCAAATAATCTTCTGTATACTATACATTTGGTGGTTTTTTCTCACAAATTATAGCACATACCTATACACATTGGAAGCTATTTTTCTAAATATCTTTACTTATTATAATTATTATTATACACTAATTATAAACGGAAGGAGGCCGCCTATGAAAAAATCAACCTTTATCCTATGTATCGTAGTGTTTGTAATTGCAGGCATTTTTGTCGTTGGCATGCTGCTCCCTGCCAATGGAGGAAATGGGAACGATATCTCTTCTAATCTTTCTTCTGCAACTATAGGCATTGCATCCAAACTAGGGAATTCCTCCGAAACTTCGGATAAAAAGGAAACGGAATCCTCTTCCGCTGAAAAGGAAGGCGCCCAATTGATGCTCCATCAGGATTCGTTTTGTAAACCTATTACGTTTAATTAAATATCAAAAATAAGGAAACAATTGCTGTTAATAAAAAAATACCATAGTAAGTATATATTGCAATTCTTCGGTTCTGTTTATATACTTTTAAAGTTAGATATAGAATACTAGCAATGACTGCAATGAAAATGAATAAAAAAACAATTCCCATAAATAGCACAATGTCTTTTTCTGATCCCAGATCCACTCCAACACCTTTTGTGGTGCCAGTTAAGCATACCCAAACTAAAGAGGACATAAAGGGGGATAAAAAGCCAACTAAAGCAAACCAACATGCAATGAAAAATAATTTTAAATAGGTTTTATATTTCATAAGCGTCCTCCGTTTACTATGAAATAAAATATAAAGATACAAATACAGGAAGGTATATAAATTTTCATATACTGAATTATAGGCGCTCCGTTTATAAATAGCAAGGCTAAATACAACTAAAATTTTCACTTACTTTTTGCTTGTATATGGTTTTCCTAAATCATGCTCAAATTTCATTTAAAAACAATTCTATATATGCTGGGTTAATATTTCTATTATAGTATTTAAAAACAGTTTTTAAATTTGAGAGATAAAGCGGAATTTTAAGCAGTCTGTTATGGGAGCATTTAAAATCTCTATACTTCTATTATATGTTAAGGAAAAATGCTATACTCTAATAGAGGTGATGTGCTATGCTGAGACACAGGTGCCCTTGGTGCGGAGAGAAGATACAAATAGCCGGATTGAGGTTTCCAAAATGTTTAAAATGTAAAAGTCCAGTGCGCATAGCAGGCAGAAGTATATTGTTGGTTTCTTTCCTACTCTATATGGCTTTAGGTCCATATATGAAATCAAGACTGAGGGTGGCTATACGAATTTCAGATCTAGAACATCTCAATACATATAGAATCCTGTATTACGGGATATCCATTCTTTTTCTAATATGTGTCCTGTTTGTTTTAGGGAGACCTTTCAAAAGATCAA
>CALWJA010000018.1 GCA_944380875.1 uncultured Clostridia bacterium | reverse complement strand
GAAGCCCACCATGCAAATAATTACGTGTCGAGATTCTTGACTGTCTATTCAGGACAAAAATATTTTTGCATTTTCGGCTGAGGGATTTGAACAAATGAAAAATACATTTTAATTAGAAGAATAAATTTTTGCAATTTCATTATTCAATACGTACATCAATTCTGATGGAACATGAAACGCATTTAAAAATACTGCTTCATCTATTTTATCGTATTGTCTTCCTGAAATTTTTGCAATCCAATTAAGATAAGTATTTGCAGTTTCTTCATCCATTCTCTTGAAAATAAAGTAATCTGCTAATATAACAAGTTTTTCAGATATATCATGCGAACCGTCTGCCATGTTAATATTTGTACTTAAAAGCTTGTCTGTAAATTGATGTGTGTACTCGTGAAAAAGTTGAAAAAAACAATCTACTCGATTCTTTTGTATTGATGGGTAAGGAACAATTGCAGAAAAGCTGTCTGCAGAATAAATACCCCGCCCGTTACAAGTCAGACTCAAGGAGAAGTATATGTCCGCGTTTTTGCTAAAATAATCGAAAATATTCCTATAGTCATTCAAACGCTCAGATATATATTTTTCACACTCGCTCTTTTGGACTGACAGTTGTTGATGTTGATTTTCCCAAAAGTTGGCGTATTTCTGAAATTCATCTTCAAGTATTAAAATGAATGGTTTTATGAATTTTTGAATGTCTTCATCGGAAAATCTGTCATAAGATAAAAGGACTCCATTCAATGATTCAAGATTATTACAGTAAATTGGTAAAAAATTTATCATGCATAAACGTTCAAAGTTGTCGTTATAATAATCTTCAATCTTTGATACTTTAGCCAATAAACTTAATTCGATTGACGGGGTAAAAGATTCAATGTATTTCCTTGAATATAAATTTGAAGCATTATTAA
Organism: uncultured Clostridia bacterium; assembly: GCA_944380875.1. GTDB lineage: Bacteria > Bacillota > Clostridia > Oscillospirales > Acutalibacteraceae > UMGS1264. Next base: position 28,367 of record CALWJA010000018.1, on the reverse strand, counting down.
CGTGCATATACGCCAACACGTGAAATACTAAATCCGATATCAATGAATACTTAAATGAAATTTTCATTGTCCATCACCTTATGTTAAATCGTAACATAATTACATAATTTGTTCAATACTTTGCTGGACAAATCTACCTATGATCTCCACTTTTCTCCCTTAACCTTTTTCTAAAAAAATATTTTGAAGTTAACATAAAAAAACAAGAACCTCAACTACGCATTAGCGTGTCGAGGCTCTTGCCTGGTGCGAGGGGGGGGACTTGAACCCCCATGAAATTGCTTTCACATGGACCTGAACCATGCGCGTCTGCCAATTCCGCCACTCTCGCATTTATAATTTGTTTCTGCAACGTCAATTATAATACCACGTTTTAATTCAATTGTCAAGAAATTAATTAAAATTTTTATCAGTAGCTATATGTAGTGAAATCATCAGTATGAAAAGGAAATAAAACAGCTGAAAAACAGCAAACTATTTTCTCTCATCTGTGATCTTTCGCTCATAAATCTACAAATTTTTAATTGGTTAACAGTTCCTTTTATATTATATCATTTCCATAATTTTCCTTCGTGAAAAGAATCGACAAAACGAGAAATATGTCTTCTTTTCAGGTATGATAATAATGTATATTATTATGGAAGAAGGTCTCGAGTTGCGGCAACGACAAATCAAGGATACTTTACGGCGGCTTCGCAAAGAAAAGATTGGATACACACAACAGCAAGTTGCCGATTATCTCCAGATTTCCCGCTCTACGTATACATATTATGAGACCGGGAAAACGGAGCCAGATTTGGAAAATATAAAAAAACTGGCCAAACTATTTGGAGTGTCTGTAGAAGAATTGTTGGAAGATACTCCATCCTCCAATGAGATACACAGTCCATCGCTTTATCGCAGTCAATGGGTAGGCGATACTTTTCTAACCAAAGAAGAAAAGCGTCTTATTCAAAGATACCGGCATTGTGCGCCCGAAATCCGTCAAAAAATCGATCAGCTTTTATGTCTGGATAAGGAATCGGAAAACTGATTTTTCTATAGGTATGAAAGGCAAAGTTTATGTGCTTGACCTTGAAAAAGCAGTATAAGTATGCTATCCTATATAGTAAGAAAGAGTATTGGAAGTCAAAGCAGGTTTTGCCTACTTTGACTTTCTTTTGATTCTTCGTTTTCTTTAAAAAACGTTGGACGAAACGGAGTGATTTGGATGGACTACGATGCTTTTACCGGCGGTATTGAACCGGGCGGCCTCCGCAGCAAAAATGAAATTTTAATTTTGATCTGTTACCTTCTTTCCAGTGTAAACACTCCCCTTTCCAAGGATGATATTCTTGGTATTATGCAGGATAATGGTTTCGCCAATTATTTTGAGGTAACAGATGCACTTTCTGAACTTTCCGCGAATGGGAATCTAAGCTGTGATGGAAATCCTCCGCTCTATATTGCCACTCCTCAGGCAAAAATGATTGCAGAGCAGTTGGATAATGCTTTGCCTCTTTCTATACGGGAAAAAGCGGTTGCAGCAGCTATGAATCTGCTGGCTAGCGCCAAACGGGAACGGGAAAACAAAGTGGAAATCCAAAAAACCGAGCAGGGATATAATGTAATCTGTCATGTATCCGGCGGAAACTTGGAGTTAATGCGTTTTTCCCTATATGTGCCCGACAATCGTCAAGCCCGGATGGTAAAAAAGAATTTTCAATCCGCTCCCCAGAATGTATACCAGCTTATGCTGGCTTTAGTAACCGAAAATTACGCACTGGCAAAAGAAATTTTTAAAGAGTTGGAATCGTAAAGTATATAGAAAACAGCAGGCAGAACCGCTTTTGGTTCTGCCTTTTCTTTTTCTGGATTCTCTTTAATTTTGCCCGGATTTACACGCCCTTTTGATTATCTTTTCTTTCTCCCCCAGCTTTTGCCGAACGCAACTTATTTTCATTGACTTTTCTATTGTTCTTATCTATACTGAAAAAGAGATTCTATGATTACCGAAAAGAATTTGCTTTTCAGGTAAACAAAGGAGGTAGTTGTATTGAAAAAAGCAAAGGTTACAGTTCACCCTGAGTACACCATAGGAGCCATCGACAAAAGGCTTTTCAGCGGTTATATGGAGCCGCTGGGAAATCTTGTGTATGGTGGTATCTGGAACCCTCAGCACCCTGAAGCTGACGAATTGGGGCTGCGAAAAGATGTGATGGAAGCCATACGGGAGTTTGGCGTACCAGCGGTACGGCTGCCCGGAGGGAATGTGACTTCCGGATGGAACTGGAAGGATTCCATCGGTCCGAAAGAAAACAGAAAACAGCATTTGGACTTGGCCTGGAGGCAATACGAGCCTAATTGGGTAGGGCACGACGAATATCTGGCTTGGGCACGACGCTCCGGTATGGAACCCATGTATACGGTCAATATGGGTACCGGCAGCATCGAAGACGCTATGCACTGCATCGAATATACCAACCATCCGGGAGGAACCTATTGGTCCGATCTGCGCCGGAAAAATGGATTTGAGGCACCCCATGATGTAAAAACCTGGTATCTGGGCAATGAAATGGATGGCCCCTGGCAAATTCATTCCTGGGAAAAAGATCCTAAAGGGTACGGTGTAAAAATCAATGAAGCGGCAAAAGCGCTCAAATGGGTGGATCCATCCATAACAGCTGTTGCAAGCGGAACTTCTACCCCATTAAACCACACATATCCTCAATGGGATGTAAGCGTTCTGGAAGAATGCTACGATACTGTGGATATGCTTTCCCTGCATTATTACCACAATGTTCCTGAAGGCGATATGCCTGCATATATGAGCGCTTCAGCGGCCTTTGAGGAATTTATAAAGGCTGAAATAGCTGCTTGTGATTTTGTGAAGGCCAAGCTGTGCAGCCCAAAAGATATCATGATATCTTTTGATGAATTCGGCGTAGGCTTTGCCCCAGCAGGAAAAACCACCCCCGGAAGAAAGGGCAGAATCCCCCATGAAACCTATGGGGAATTTTCAGAAAGTAACCTGAATCGCCCCTTCCGTGAAATAGACCCCAACCGCTGGCCTGAGCGGAAATTGAAAGGTAGCCAAATGTTAGGGGCGCTTTCCACCGCTTCCATTATGATGACTTTCCTGCGCCACAGCGACCGTATCAAAATTGGCTGTATGACCGGTTCCTTTATGGCCGCCCTTTCCATAGATAAAGATCACGTATGGAAATCTCTGGGATATTATCCCTTTAAGCATTTCCTGGAATATGCAAACGGTATCTCCCTTCTTCCCTCGGTAAAATCCCCTGTTTTCCATGCAGAAGGTTTTAATCTCAATGAATTCTATCAATGCCACTCCTATGAAAATATACCCTTTATTCAGACGGCAGCTGCTTTGGACGAAGAAAAAGGGGAAGTTTCCATATTCCTTCTGAACCTGAATTGGGAAGAGCCCATAGAAGTGGAGCTGGACGTTCGCGGCTTTGAAGGCTACCGTTTAAAAGAGCATATTGAACTGTATTCTGAGGATTCTGAAGCTGCAGATACTTGGGAAAATCCGAATGCTGTCCTTCCAAAGACGAATACAGCAACCCGTTTCCACAATGGTATGATCGAACTTACCGCCCAGAAATTATCTTGGAACGTAATTCGCCTTGTTAAAGAATAATATTCGAGTACTCCTTTTATGAATCCAAAAAATCCCCGCCGCTCTGTTCTGAGCAGCGGGGATTTTTCATAACCATTTGAATCACGGAAGTTTGATTTGCGAAATCAAACCGATGTAAGCAAATTTAAAAACAAGAGCGTTGTAACCCCGGGGATACCCGCTACAGAAGATACCCCAATTGTTAAGGGACTCATGGAAAGGGATACGCCGGTAAAGCCAGAAAGAAGATTGACTGCCAAAAGAGCACACAAACCTACGGCGATTCCACCTACCGCATGTTGCACCGGTTTTTTCACATGCATTACCACCTGGATCAAAACAAGCAATAGAAAAATCCCAATTCCTATTAGTACCATCCATAGCGTCTGCATTTTTGCATACCTCCTCCGCAGGTATTTATTCCTGCTTCCTTTTGACAGTTCGCAGCTAAATTACGACCCTGTCTTTTGGAAAGGTGCGTTCTGGATTCCCAATTCTCTGGCCCGGCACAACAGATACCGATATCTGGCTTTGAGAAATTCCCTCTGGTAAATGCAGGCATCAATCAAATTTTCATCGCATTCCAGCTGAAACCATCTCTCGTTAAAAGACATTTCCTCCAGGATTTCCTGTATTTCATCAAGGATCCGATTCTTGGTTTCTTTTTTCTTGAGGGATTCCCGAGAGGCTGCTTCCGCTTTCCGCCCGGCTTCTGCAACTTGAGCCGTACCTTTTTGAATCAGTTTCAGTACATTTTCCATATCAGCGCCGCCTTTCAATGCATTGTATGCTGATAGGATGGTCCAATATTCCAGATTTTATTCCTTTCTCTGGAAACTGCCCCTTATTTCCCCACTTTTCTCGGGGGCCATTTACCTTCATAGGCAAAATCAATCTTTCCGGATGCTACATCAGAGGACACCGACCGCACCGTCATTTTTTGCCCAATGGTGAGTTTCAGACCCGTATTCTGATCCAGCTGGCTCACCATTCCATCAAACTCGAAACGGGAATTTGGTATAGTCTCCAGAGGAACAAACCCTTCTACGGTATTAGGAAGCTCCACGAAAACGCCCCGCATGGTCACACCGCTGATAATTCCCTCATATACTTCTCCTATATGGCCTTTCATATATTCCGCCATATAGCAATCCTCTGCAGCCCGTTCCGCCGTCATGGCCCGGATCTCACAGTCCGTAGAATTTTTCGCCGATCTGCCTACAAAATCCTCATAAAGTTTCTTGCACTCCTTGGTGCTTTTCGTGGAAAGCCATGTGCCAAGGATCCTATGGATAGACGTATCCGGATATCTGCGGATAGGGGAAGTAAAATGACAATAATCTTCCAACGCCAGTCCAAAATGCCCTATGGGGTTTACATCATATCTTGCCTTTGCCATTGTTCGCAAAAGCTGATGGGAAAGGACCTTCTCAGAGGGTGTTCCAACAGCCTGTTCCATAACGGCGGCAAAATCTCCCGGTTTTAAAGAACCTTTATGCCGAAGAGGACTTGCGTTAAATCCCAAAGCCGCTACCAGTTCCCGCAAAGTATCCACTCGATCCGGCAAGGGCTCCTCGTGAACCCGGTATACAAAAGGAAGTCCCTTCTCCCGGGCCAGCATAGCCGCTGCTCTGTTAGCCGCTATCATAAGCTGTTCGATCATTTGCTCCGCTTCTCCTGAGGAACGGGGTTCCACATCGATGCAAACACCTTTTTCATTCAAGGTAAACCTGGATTCCGTGCTTTCCAGATCTACCGTCCCGTTTCTTTTGGAACGTTCCTTAAGCACATTTGCCAATTCTCTTGCCGCATTGAGAGAACGGATAACAGGGGAATATTTTTTGCGCAGTTCCTTAGGAGCCGATCCGGAAAAAATCGCATTGACTTCGGAATACACTCCCCGCACTTTAGACCGGATAACCGATTTCCGGAATTTATATTTCAAGATCTCTCCCTTTTTATCCAAGTCAATAAGCGCCGTAAAGGTGAGTTTATCGGTTCCCGCGTTTAAGGAACAGACGCCGTTGGATATTTCTTCCGGAAGCATGGGAATGACTCTATCCGCAAAATAGACGGACGTACCCCTTTTCATAGCTTCCTGATCCACCAGACTGCCGGGCCTCACATAATGGGAAACATCCGCAATATGCACGCCCAAACGATATCCATTCTTGGTTCGGGAAACGGATATGGCGTCATCCAAATCCTTTGCATCCGCGCTGTCAATGGTGCAGATAGAGTGATCCCTCAGATCCAACCTGCCCTTCAGCACTTCTTCCGTAATAGGTTCAGAAACAATCTGGCTGGCCTCCTGCAAAACCTCAGGGGGAAACTCCAAGGCGATCTGGTTCTGATCGATAATCGCATCTGCACAGACCCTGGCGCTGTCACCCGAACCATATACTGTAACGATTTGAGCCAGCAATTCCCCCGAACGGGAAAAGCGGAATTCCGCCCGAACTTTATCCCCGTTTTTTGCATCCATTCGGTATTTTTTCTCCACCGGCACAGGGTAGCGAAGAGAAGTATCGGCTCTGAACACGCATATACCATCTTCTTCTGCAACAATACCCGTCAGCATACGGCTTCCGGCTTGCAGCACCTTATCCACACGCCCGCTGGGGCCTTTTTCCTGCTGTATAATATGAGACAGCATCACAAGATCACCGGGGAAAGCCCCTCCCAGATCTTCTGCCGGAATAAAAACATCTTCGCTTCCGTCTGTGGGCCTTGCAAAAGCAAAATGTCGGCTCAAAGACAGCACAATAGCCTCAGCCTGCCGCATCTCCCCTTGGCCGAACCGTACCTTAACGGGAGCAGTTTTCTTCATGGTTTGTTTTTCATCTTTCTTTTTTATTTTCGCGTTTTTCCCTGCAGCATGCTTTTTATTGGACATTGCAGAAAGCTTCTCTTTTTTTCCGCTGTGTTTTCTTTTTTTCCATCTGTTTTCTTTTTTTGTAGATTTCTTTTTCATTCTTTTATTCTCTTTCCGGGAAGTACAACCTCCCTTTTCTCCTCTTTTCATCACTTCAAAATGTAATGCCGTTTTCTGCCTCTAATTTTGGAATTTTCTGTGCAGAATTTGCCTTTTCGGCGTTTTTCATCTTCTATTTATATTTACAAACCTGCAGCCGTTTTATGTAGCCGAAGCAATTCTTTATCACAGAAAAGCACCCCGCCAAAAAGCGGGGTGCTCAAACAACTGGATTACTTTGTAAAGAACATAAATACATTCAAGGCAATAACAAGAACAAAAAATCCGATTGCGATTACTTTCGTCCACCGGGCTAAAAACGCGTCCACCGAACGGGCCTTATTCTTGGTTAAAAAAGTATCCGCACCGCCTGTAATGGCACCCATGTTCTGCTGATGGCCTTCCTGCAGGATTACCACCAAAATTATGGCCAAAGAAGCCAAAAGAAGCACAATTCCAAATATAACCTCAAACGCTGTCATAGCGCACCTCCGAAATTCTTAAACTGACTTTAATAATCATAGCATAGTTAGGCTGTCTTTGCAAGCAAAAACTCTGCTTTTCCCCGGTTTTTTCAGCGGTTTTCCAAAGGGTTTGGAAAGATATCTTTTGAATAAAATTTTTATCCCGCCTCAAAGAAAAAGATTTGTATAATCTCTGCTTCATGGGAAAATACTATTTCTGGATTTCCGAAGCATTCTGCGTTTGCTGTTTCGGAAAGTCTACCGCCCGGCGCTATTGGCTCCGGGCGGTTTCTTTTTGGTATTCTATGCCGGATCATGCACATGTTACCTTCAAGATCAAAGGCATTAAAGAGTCATCTGTTCTCCTTCTGTCTCCTCCGGAGCAGGCAGGGAACCTGACGCCGGAATATTTTTCCGGTAACGGTTGGGATTTTTTAATTTTCCCTCTTCATAGCGCTCCACCTTGGCTACACGCCCATTTTTGCGCAGGGTCATTACCTGCACACCCTGGGTGGAACGGGTGCTCTTAGAGGCCACCGCTCCGGAATGCACCAAGAGGATGCGCCCCTGGGCGTTGGTAAGCAAAAACTCTTCATCCTCAGGGACATAATACATTGCCACAACGGGGGACTTATCGGAATACGCTCCTACCAGTTTTTTCCGGTTGGTTTTCGTCTCATACGTGCTCATATCCACTTTTGCAGCCTTGCCGTTTTCAAAGAAGAACACCATATACCCGGTATATTCCTTTACCGCGGCCATATAAAGGGCATTCTCCCCTTCCTCCATGGCCAGCTTGGCAGGAATATAATCGCCCATTACGCTGGCTTTCGTATCGGAAAAATCGGAAGCCTTCGCCTTATAGACCTGGCAGCGGTCTGTAAAGAACAGCAATTCCATGGAATTGCTCCCTTCAATCTGCTGGGAAATCACATCCCCTTCTTTCAGCTTATGCTCTCCGCTCATACGCAGAGAGAGGGGGGTAATTTTCTTAAAATACCCTTCCTTGGTAAAGAACAGATGAACAGGGTAATCCGGCGTTTCCTCTTCCTCCACTGTCTCCGTAAGCTCACTGGCATACAGCAGCATGCTCTTTCTGGGCTGGCCATATTCTTTGCTTACCCGCTGCAATTCCGATATAATAATGGATTTGACCTTGGCTTTGCTTTCCAGAATGGCTTTTAACTGATCGATTTCCTCTTCCAGCTTGGATATTTCTTCCGTCCGTTTCAGGATATATTCCCGATTCAGATGGCGAAGCCGGATCTCCGCTACATATTCTGCCTGCTCTTTGTCAATTCCAAAACCGATCATCAGGTTGGGAACCACTTCCGCTTCCTCATCCGTTTCCCGGACAATCCGCACAGCTTTATCGATATCCAGAAGGATAGCCTTCAAACCCTTGAGAAGATGGAGTTTTTCCGACTTACGGCTCATATCGTAATACGTCCGCCGGCGAACACATTCCACCCGGAAAGCGATCCATTCCTCCAACAGTTCCCGGACCCCCATAACTCTGGGGACTCCTGCTACCAGCACGTTGAAATTGCAGGAAAAACTGTCTTCCAAAGGCGTCATCCGGAACAGCTTCTGCATGAGTTTTTCCGGATCCGTTCCCCGCTTTAAATCAATGGTAACCTTGAGACCGTCCAAACCAGTCTCGTCTCGAATGTCTGCCACTTCTTTGAGCTTTCCTTGGCGAATCAGCTCCACAATCTTTTCCACGATTCCCTCGGCGGTAGTGGTCGGGGGAATTTGGGTAACATCGATGCAGTTGGCAGATTTATCATACGTATAGCGGGAACGAATGCGTATGCTCCCTCTTCCTGTATTATAAATGGCTTCCATATCTTTCCGATCGTAGATAATGTTCCCGCCGCCAGGAAAATCAGGCGCTAACAGGGTATCGGTAATGGGGAAATCCGGATCCCGCATAAGGCCGATCGTCGTCTGGCAGACTTCCGCCAGATTGAAGGGACAAATATTGCTGGCCATTCCTACAGCAATACCTGTATTGGCATTTACCAACACCGTTGGAAAAGTAGCCGGCAGCAGCGTGGGCTCCTTCATGGTATTGTCATAGTTATCCACAAAATCTACAGTATCTTTATCGATATCCCGAAAAAGTTCCCGGCAGATGGGATCCAACTTGGCCTCCGTATATCGGGAAGCGGCCCAGGCCATATCCCGGGAATAAAACTTGCCGAAATTACCCTTTGAATCCACAAAAGGATGAAGCAAAGCTTCATAGCCCCGGCTTAGTCGCACCATCGTATCATAAATAGCGCTTTCGCCATGGGGATTCAGTTTCATGGTCTGCCCCACTATATTGGCGCTTTTAGTCCGGGCGGAATCCAGAAGCCCCATCTTATACATGGTATAGAGAAGCTTCCTGTGAGAGGGCTTAAAACCGTCTATTTCAGGTATTGCCCGAGACATAATAACGCTCATAGCATAGGGCATATAATTCTTGATTAGAGTATCTGTAATTTTCTGTTCCACCACTTCCCCGGCCCGGTTGATTACACCGCGGGTGGAGCCTCTTCTGGGGAGAGCGGTTTCTTTTCGTTTTTTTGGCATATTTCTTCAGCTCCCATTCATTCTGTTCCAATATCGTCAGCTAACGTCTGCCGCATCGATATATTCGGCTCCGTGTTCCGCAATGTAATCCTTTCGACCGTTCAGATCATTTCCCTGGAACAGGTCGAAAAGCTGAGATGTTCTTTCTGCATCACTGGGTAAAACCTGGATCAATCTGCGGGTAGCGGGATTCATAGTAGTAAGGTTCATCATATCCGGCTCGTTTTCGCCCAATCCTTTGCTCCGCTGGATTGTAAATTTCTTCCCCTCCAGCTGCGCAAGAAAATCATTTTTTTCCTGTTCCGTATAGGCAAAATACGTCTCATCCTTCGTATTGATCTCATAAAGAGGCGATTCCGCAATAAAAACTTTTCCCATATCAATCAGGGCCGGCGTGAGCCTGTAGATCATAGTCAACAGTAAGGTTCGGATCTGAAAGCCGTCCACATCCGCATCGGTGCAAAGAATAACCTTATTCCAGCGGAGAAGGTTGATATCGAATGTGGAAAGCTCTTTATTGGCTTTTGATTTCACTTGGACTCCGCAGCCCAATACCTTAATCAGATCGGTGATGATCTCGCTTTTGAAAATCTTATCGTAATCCGCCTTTAGACAATTGAGAATTTTTCCTCGAATGGGCATGATCGCCTGAAAATTCGGATCCCGCGCCTGCTTACAGGCTCCCAAAGCGGAATCTCCTTCTACGATAAAGATTTCCCGTTCTTTTACATCCCTGCTTCTGCAATCCACAAATTTTGCCACACGACTGGTTACATCCATAGTGGAGGTAAGCTTTTTCTTTATATTCAAGCGGGTCTTTTCTGCGTCTTCACGACTTCTCTTGTTTACCAGAACCTGGGCGCTGATCCTATCCGCCTCTGCGGGATTTTCCAGGAACCAAACTTCCAGATTGTGGCGCAGCATCTCTACCATGGCTTCCTGAATACCTTTATTGGTGATGGCCTTCTTTGTCTGGTTTTCGTAGGAAGTTTGGTTGGAGAAAGAGGAAATCACAAGGATAAGACAGTCTTCCACATCATTAAACGTAATTTTGCTTTCGTTCTTATTGTATTTTCCCGTCTGTTTCAAATACGAATCAATCTGATATACAAAAGCGTTGCGTGCTGCTTTATCCGGTGCTCCTCCATGTTCCAGCCAGCTGGAGTTGTGATAATACTCCGTTACATGAACCTTATTACTGAACGCTACAGCTACATTGATTTTTGTGCGGTATTCGGGCTTGTCCTCCCTATCCCGCACCTTTTTTTCCGACTGCCAGAACTGCACGCCCGTAAGGGCATCCTCTCCAGCAATCTCCTTAACATGATCCAGGATACCTTCCTTATACAGAAACTCGGTAACTTCAAATTTCCCACCGATCTGATCCCGGAAAATAAACCGAATCCCATCGTTTACAATGGCCTGCCGTCTGAGAATATCTTTATAATAATCAGAAGGGACATCAATATCCGTAAAGACCTCCAAATCCGGCATCCAACGGATCCTGGAACCGGATTTTCCCTTATAGGGTTCTTTATGAAGCCCCCCTATATTCTCACCCTTCTCAAAATGCAGCGTATATCGGGTATCTCCCGTCCGAATATCCGCATCCATATAGGCGGAAGCATATTGGGTAGCGCAAAGTCCTAAACCATTAAGCCCTAAAGAGTATTCATAGCTCCCGTTTTTATCGTTATTGTATTTTCCGCCTGCATACATTTCGCAGAAAACCAGTTCCCAGTTGTATCTCTGCTCCTTATTGTTATAATCCACCGGAATACCCCTGCCATGGTCTTCCACTTCAACAGAGTGATCCGCATACCGGGTTACCGTGATTTCAGAACCAAACCCTTCTCTGGCTTCATCAATGGAATTGGATAAGATTTCAAAAATAGAATGCTCACAGCCCTCAATGCCGTCCGACCCAAAAATAACCGCCGGGCGAAGACGAACACGATCTGCGCCTTTGAGCATGGAGATACTGTCGTCATTATATACAGCCTTTTTTCCCGCCATATCCAGCCGCCTTTCTTTTATGCTAAAAACATGGGAAAGCCCCGCTACCCCGAATATGGGAGCGGAGCCTAAAAAATGGGGAAATGTTCCTCATTTCCCCATTTTCAACGTATCCAACCTGTGATCACATTTTTCCAGGGTAAACCATAATTTTTACTACCCTTTTCCTTCAGGCTGCAAAATCAGCCTGAAATACAGATTTTATATACCCACAGAAGGATCTGCAGAAGTTCCATCTATATTGGTATCAACCGGATCAATTCCAATTCCTACGGATGTATTCGTCATAACGGCCTCAAATTCCTCACCGGACATCTTTTCGTGGTCGAACAGGAATTTTGCAACCTCATGCAGCTTATCCATATGCGTAACAAGGATGTTTTCCGCGTTCTTATAAGCGGTGTCCATCAGCCTTCTGATCTCTGCGTCAATGGCAGAAGCAGTGGTTTCCGAATAATCCCGGATATGCCCCATGTCCCTTCCCAGGAAAGGCTCGCTGTCGTCCTGGCCATACATGATGGTTCCCAGCGCATCGCTCATGCCATAGCGTGTCACCATAGCCCGGGCCGTTTTGGTAGCCCGCTCAATATCATTGGAAGCTCCAGTGGAGATATCGTCCAGTGTGAGGGATTCCGCAACACGTCCACCCAGAAGAACCATCAGATCCTCCTTCATCTCGCCGCGAGTACGGTAGGAGCGATCTTCCGCAGGCAGCTGCATCGTGTAGCCCCCTGCCATACCTCTGGGGATAATAGAAATCTGGTGCACCGGATCCTGTGTCTTGCAGAAGAAAGTTACCACAGCATGACCGCCTTCGTGATACGCTGTAAGCTTCTTTTCCCGATCGGTCATAACACGGCTCTTCTTCTCCGTACCTACTACAACCTTAATAGTGGCCTCTTCGATTTCCTTCATGGTGATGGCCTTCAAACTGCGCCGGGCAGCAAGAAGCGCCGCTTCATTCAGAAGGTTCTCCAAATCGGCGCCGGTAAAGCCGGCAGTGGACTTGGCAATGGTCTTCAATTCCACATCGGGAGCGATAGGCTTGCCCTTAGCATGAACTTTGAGGATCTCCTCGCGGCCCTTAATATCCGGATACCCTACCGTAACCTGCCGATCAAAACGGCCGGGACGCATCAAAGCGGGATCCAATATATCCGGGCGGTTTGTAGCAGCAATCATAATGACGCCTTCGTTGGCACCAAAACCATCCATCTCAACCAACAGCTGGTTCAGAGTCTGTTCCCTTTCGTCATGCCCGCCTCCCAGGCCTGCGCCACGCTGCCGGCCCACGGCGTCAATCTCATCTATGAAAATGATACAAGGGGAATTTTTCTTTGCCTGCTCAAACAGATCGCGGACACGGGAAGCGCCCACGCCTACGAACATTTCCACGAAATCCGATCCGGAAATCGAGAAGAATGGAACGCCAGCCTCTCCGGCTACAGCCCTTGCCAAAAGGGTTTTACCGGTGCCGGGAGGGCCCACCAAAAGAACACCCTTTGGTATACGGGCGCCAAGCTCATTATACTTCTTGGGATTCTTCAGGAATTCTACGATTTCCCGCAGTTCTTCCTTTTCCTCATCCGCGCCTGCCACATCCGCAAAAGTGGTTTTCCTTTTTTCGTCGGCCATCTGTTTGATTTTGGCCTTTCCGAAATTCATCTGCTTGCCTGCATCGCCCATGCTGGCGTTTAGCCGCTTCATCATAAACCACCAGAATACGGCGCCTAAAACCAATACCAACAACATGGGAATCATACTGGTTAGCCAGGAAGTCTCAGCTGGCCGAATGAGATTACGCACCATTCTAGCATCGGGATGGGCTTCGTTATATTCCTTTATATAGGGATCGATTTCCTCTAAAAGCAAGCCTGCATTAGGCGCTGTATAATAGAGAACGGTATCCCCGCCGTTTTTGTCCTTCTCGTTGAGGGTAATAGCCATCTCGCCGGAACCCAGATCCAACGAAAATTCCGTTACCTTCTGGTCTTCAAAGTATCCTACTATTTCAGAATAATTATAGGACTTGGAAGGCCTGTTGCTCAAAAGAACTCCCATTACGATCAAAAGGACAATGGGAATCGCCAAATAGAGAGCCCAGCTTTTCAGCTTGCTTTTATTCTCCAAATCTATCCACTCCTTTATATGCCTTAGTTTATTTCGTATAAACTTCCGGCTTCAGGACTCCAACATAAGGGAGATTCCTGTATTTTTCATCATAATCAAGACCATACCCCACAATAAACTCATCCGGGACACAAATACCAGAATAATCCGCCTGAATATCCACAGAGCGGCGCTCCGGTTTATCAAACAGAGTACACAGCCGAATGCTGCTGGGGTTTCTCTGCTGGAGCATTTCCCGTATGTAACTAAGCGTCATGCCGCTGTCGAGAATATCCTCCACGAGCAGAAGGTCTTTACCATTGAGGTCGTTGTCCAGATCCTTCAGGATACGCACAACACCGCTGGTTTTGGTGCCCGAACCGTAGCTGCTTACGGACATAAAATCTATACTGCAGGGAATCGTAACGGCGCGCATCAGATCCGCCATAAAAACAACGCTTCCCTTCAAAACGCTGACCATCAAAAGGTTTTTCCCTTTATAGTCTTCGCTTATTTGCTTGCCAATTTTCTGAACAGCCTCTCTGAGATATTCTTCACTATATAGTACCCTCGCAATATCCTGTTCCATTCCACTTTTCCTCTCTATTTTTCGGTTATTTTTATTTTAAATACCGCTTGTTCCTTATCGCATGCACCGCAGAAAGCAAACTCCTCTGAAGGGCCGAAACCTTCTGCCCAAAGAATTTTCCCATTCTCTTGATCCACAAGGATCACTTTGTTCCAACGTTCCAAAGGAGGGACTTTTGCATCGTTAAACAGTTTTTTCAGGGAACGGCTGCCGCTTCTCCCTGCAGGATGATATCTGTCTCCTGACCTGCGGTTTCTTACAATACCAGTATACAGTATTCTATCATACAAAGCCGGATTATTAAATAACAAATTATTAATTTTATTCTCTTTACATGGGATTTTTTCTTCGACCTTCACAGGAAGTATGGAAAACACTCTTCCATCCGGCAGATTGGCTGTGGCTCCATGCAGAGGCACACACCATTCTTCCGGGAAAGCCTTTCGCTGTGCCTTGCTCGAAACTTCTACCTTCAAATAGGAACCTGTCGCATCCGCGCGTACACCGCCCGAAACCATAGCCACGCCCCGCGTTTCCAGAGCCTCCATACATTCGTTCACATTCTGAAAAGAGAGCCGTTTGCCTCCGGCCTCCTCTAAGAGCCGCTTTAAAAGCCGGGAAAGAACCGGCTTCGAAAGATTTCGCAATGCATCACAGGAATACCCCTCTTCATATCTGAGGTCTGTATAGGCCTCCTGGGCCAACGCATCCAAATAAAGGGAATCTTGCCGCAATAGTTCCACAGAAGCCGCCACCCGCTCCTCAAGAGCCGGATTCAGTTCTTTCAACACAGGGATAACCGATAGCCGCAGACGGTTCCGATCATAAGCGGGCTGAAGATTGGTACTGTCGATGCAATAGGAAAGATCATAACGGCGGCAGTATTCCTCCACCTCCTCCCGTGTAATGGAAAGAAGCGGGCGTATGATCTCCCCTCTTACAGAAGGAATCCCCTGCAGTCCCTTAGGGCCGGCGCCCCGGGTTAGGTTCAATAGCACCGTCTCCGTCAAATCCGAAGCGGTATGAGCTGTAGCAATACGAAAAGGCTTTTTTAGCCCCAGAGCCGTTTCCCGGAAACGAGCATAGCGAATCTCCCTTCCGCACTCTTCACAGGAAAGCTTTCGCTCTTTGGAAATCTCCTCTATATTTTCCCGGAAAATTCGAAGAGGAATCCCTCTTTCTGCGCAAAAAGTCTCCACAAGCTTTTGATCCCGTTCGCTCTCCTCACCCCTAAGAAGATGGTTTATATGCACAGCCATCACCGAGACAGTATATTCTTCCCTGTGTGTCCACAGGAAATGCAGAAGAGCCATAGAATCCGCGCCTCCTGAAAATCCAACCAATACAGAGGCTCCTGCCGGAAGCATGGAATATTCTCGGATCCGGTGCCGGATTTTTTCCTCAATTTTCTCAATTCCGGTATCAATATTCACTCCGAACAACCTCCTGGGCTGTAAAGCGCATAAATTCGCCCTGCCAGTGCAGCGGGACCGTCTTGGTTTCACCGTGGCGGTTTTTCGCTACGATACATTCACCTGAATTCTTGTCGCTTTCCTCATTAGGTCCCTTCTCGTTGGAGTAATAATCTTCACGATACAGAAAAAGAACAATATCCGCATCCTGCTCGATAGAACCGGAATCCCTGAGATCGGAAAGCATCGGCCTGTGATTCCCGGCCCGCTTTTCGCTGTCTCTGGCAAGCTGGGAAAGAGCCAAAACCGGAATATTCAGTTCTTTAGCCATTACTTTCAGCCCTCGGGTAATCTCGGAAATTTCCTGCACACGGTTTCCCTCGTTTTTCCGGTTTGCACTGGACATCAGCTGCAGGTAATCGATAATCACAAGGTCCACATCCCTAAGCCTGCGAAGCTTCGCCTTGATTTCCGGCACTGTAATGGAGGGGGTGTCATCCAAATAAATCTTTGTTTTGGAAAGAATATCCCCGGCTTCAATCAAGCGAACCCACTCATTTTCATCCAGTTTTCCTGTCCGCAGCTTTGTACCGCCTACAAGCGCCTCCGTAGAAAGCAGACGGGAGCACAACTGTTCCTTGCCCATTTCCAGAGAAAAAACAGCAACGGTTTTTTCTGCCTTTACCGCCGCATGCCGGGCTATATTCAGCGCAAAACTGGTTTTTCCCATGCCGGGACGGGCGCCCAGCAGAATAAAGTCTGTACGGTTCAGGCCTGTTATGGTCTCGTCCAGCTCGTGAATACCGGTAGGGATTCCTTTATATTGGTCACTGTCAGGAGAATTCAGCTTGTCCAGCCGGTCAAAAGTTTCCACGATCACTTCATTCAGCCGCTGAAGCCCCTGCATATTCTTACCACGCCGTATATCAAAAATACGCTGTTCTGCCGAATCCAGCAGAGCCGCCGCATCCACGGTTCCATCCGAAGCCTCTTCTACGATTTCCCGAGCGGTGGAAATCAACATACGGATATCGTATTTATCCCGAACAATTTTAGCGTAGGTTTCCACATTGCTTATGGAAGGTACCAACTGCGCCAGCTGAAGAAGGTATGTCTTTCCGCTCGCCTCATCAAACCCCTTTTGTTCCTTTAGCTTTTCCAATACGGTTACAAAGTCTACAGGAAGCCCCATGGTAAACATATCCAGCATGACCGAATAAATCAGACTGTTGTTCACCTGATAAAAATATTCCGGACGGGGCAGCAGCTCGGCAACACGATCCAGGCAGGAGGAATCCAGCAAAACAGCTCCCAAAACGGACTGTTCCGCTTCGGGAGAAAAAGGCAAATTTAATGCGCTATATGGATTTACGGATACATCCGCCATACTATTCGCTCCTTTCCGCCGTGTGATTTCAGTACAATACAGCCAGCAGAGGAATCTCCAGTAAGAAACATCTTCCGAAGTCCCGCTTCCTTACGCAAACAGGGCAGAGGAAAATTTTCTTTTCCTTCTGCCCTCACAGAACTTATTCCTGCTCGCCTACTACGGTATAAAACTTTGCGGAAATTCCCGCATAGAGTTTGATCTCACACTCATAGGTCCCGAAAGCTTTAATCTCCCCGGATTCAATCTTACGCCGGTCCACTTCCACATTCAGCTGCTTTTTCAGAGCTTCTGCTATTTCTTTCGATGTAACGGAACCAAAGAGCTTGCCTCCCTGGCCGGATTTTGCTGTGATCTTTACGCTTTTTCCGCTGATAACAGCAGCCGCCTTCTGGGCATTTTCGGTTTCTACTTTAATTCTATATGCCTTGGCCTCCTCGGCGTTTTTCAGCTCGTTCATAGCCTGGGCGTTCGCCTCTTTCGCCAGCTTTCTGGGAAACAGGAAATTTCTGGCATAGCCGTCGGAAACCGTAACAAGCTCACCTTTTTTGCCGGCACCTTTTACATCAGCCAATAATACTACTTTCATTTTGCTACCTCCATTGCAGATACTTTACAATCTATGAAATATTTAGAATCAAACGCTCTTCTGCAGGGCAATTTCTTCCTGCTCTTTCACAGCTTCCTTTACTTTGGCATACGCCTCATCCATGGAAACATCTCTTAACTGGGCGCCGGCCATGGTAAGATGGCCTCCTCCACCCAGCTTTTCCATCACCAGCTGAACGTTCATGTCCCCAAGGCTCCTGGCGGATATATTAATGCTTCCCGAATCGGAGAAAAGCACAAAGGAAGCCGCCACACCCTGAATAGAAAGGAGTTCGTCCGCAGCCTGCGCAGCCGTTACACGAATCTCGGGGAATTCCTTTCTGGCACAGGCAAAAGCACAATTTCCCGTAATTTCGGCATCTGCCACTATTTCATGCTTAGCTTTGTAGGCTTCGGGTGAATCGGCAAACATACGCTTCACTTCTACCGTATCCGCCCCGCGTCTTCTCAAATAAGCAGCAGCCTCAAAAGTCCGAACTCCGGTTTTTAAAACAAAGTTTTTGGTATCCAACATAATACCGGACAAAAGTGCCTCTGCCTCTCTGCGGGAAAGGCTGTTTTCTCCTATGTACTGCACCAGCTCCGCTACCATTTCACTGGCCGAACTGGCATAAGGCTCGTGATAAAATACAACTGCATTTTTGATATGCCGCACCATCATCCGATGATGGTCTATCACTACCACACGGGAAACCTTATCCAGAAGCTCCCGGCTTTCCACAAAATCCGGAGAATGGGTATCCACAACCACAAGCATGGATTTGGGGGTAATCATAGCAAGGGCATCCTGCGGAGAAATAAAAATGGTCTTTTCCTGATTTTTCTCTTCCATAGAAGATAGGATTGGATACGCCAAGCTTTGCGCTCGGTTTATAACCACATACGCCTGCTTCTGAAGGGCTTTCGTCACAGCGCTCCAAAGCCCAACGGATGCACCCACTGCATCCAGATCGGAAAAACGGTGTCCCATGATATAAACGGCGTCACTGGATCGAACATGATCGGAAAGCGTTGCGGCAATTACTCTGGTACGAACCTTATCCCGCTTCTCTACACCCTTGGAAACGCCGCCGAAGAACTCGTATGTATCGCCCTTCTGCTTAACGGCAACCTGATCGCCGCCCCGCCCAAGAGCCATGTCCAGAGCCTTCCTTGCCCATTGTTCCGCTTCCTTCAGATTTTCAGCTCCCCGTCCCACACCGATGGAAACCGTAGCGCTGTTGTGCTCATCTGTCCGGATTGTACGGATCTCATCGAGAATCTCAAACCGCTTTTCCGATGCTGCCCGAATATGGACTTCATCTGTCAAAATCAAATACCGGCCGCCGGATAAGCGCTTAAAAAAGCCACTCATTTCCGACGCCCATTCCATCAGTTTGGATTCCACCTGGGAAACGATCCTGGCGTCCTCTGTGCCGCTGGCATCTCCGGAAAGTTCTTCTCTATTGTCAAAATGAGCCAGCATTACCACAGGACGTGTCTCTGTATATACCCGGTTTATTTCTTTATAGTATGTGTCATCTATAAAGTAGAGTACATATGCAGTTTTGATCTTTGCACCAAAAACAGTAAAACATTTTTCTCCGACGGAAATGTCTGTGCCTTCCGCATCCACTACCTGCCGGATATTCTTGGGATAGATAAAACGGAGAATGTTTTCACCCAGAGCTTCGCGTTTATTATTCACATTTTGGGTAAACGCTGTATTACACCATACAATATCTCCCGCTTCTCCTACCACCGCAACGGGCATGGAAAGTCTTTCCACAGCCTGATAATTTTCCACACCCAGAATCTGCCTGGCTGCTTTCGATGCCATAACCACATAATTTCGGAAATGCAGTAATATTGCCAGAATCAGAATAACTTCCAGGAGGAAAAGACCGCCTCCCACATAGGCAAGAAGCTGATCTTTCCGTATCCAGCAGGATATGGAAAGAGCCAATGTGGGCAGCGTTAAAATTAAGAAAGACGGTGAAGCACTCCATATATTCTTTTTCACCGCTCATTCCCCTTTCATGCTTTGGTATATACACAAACCTTTTTCTAATCTATTCATTCGAAAAAGCGTTTCAGACTTCCATGATGATCGGAAGGATCATCGGACTGCGGCGGGTTCTGTCATACAGCATTCGGGAAAGCCCATCCCGTATACGGGTCTTGAGGGTTCCCCAATCGTGAATCCCCATCTCCGCGCAGGTATCCAAAATCCGCTGTACCATAACCTTTGCTTCCTCTAAAAGGGGTTCGCTCTCCCGTACATATACAAACCCTCTGGAAACTACATCGGGGCCTGCTATCAGCCTGCCGTCTTCTTCTGAGAGGGTGCATACAACCACAATAAGCCCGTCTTGCCCCAAATGCTTCCGATCTCGGAGAACAATGCTTCCCACATCGCCCACGCCAAGGCCATCCACCAAAACACGGCCTGCCGGTACCGTTCCCACTTTTTTCAGATAATTTTCATGGAGCTCCACTACATCGCCAATATCGCCGATATAGGTATTGCTGCTTGGGATTCCCATACTTTCTGCCAATCCAGCATGCTTGCGCAGCATTTTCTGCTCTCCATGAACGGGAATGAAGTATTTGGGTTTAACTACACCCTGCATAATTTTCAATTCATCCTGACAAGCATGGCCCGAAACATGGACTTCATACATAGACTCATACACCACTTCGCAGCCGCGCTTCATCAGTTCATCCACAACGTTGCCCACTGTTTTTTCATTGCCGGGAATTGGCCTTGCCGAAATAATAATAAAGTCGCCAGGGCCCACTTCCACTTTCCGATGGTCTGCAAAAGCCATACGGGCCAAAGCGCTCATAGGCTCTCCCTGGCTGCCGGTGGTTACAAGGACAACTTTTTCCTTTGGATACCGATTCAAAAGATCAATATCAATCAAAACCCCGTCCGGAACATTCAAATATCCCAGTTCCACAGCAATTCCCATTACATTTACCATGGATCGGCCGGAAAGAGCCACTTTTCTGCCGTACCGTACGGCGCAGTTTATAATCTGCTGGACACGCCCAATATTGGAAGCAAAGGTTGCAATTATGATCCGATTGTTTTCCGCCCTTTTAAAAAGGTTTTCAAAAGAATTATCAACCTTTTGCTCCGTCATAGTATAACCGGGGCGCTCTGCATTGGTTGAATCCGCCAGAAGGGCCAGGACCCCTTCCTTGCCAAGCTGAGCAAACCGGCCCAAATCAATCATCTCGCCAGTAGCAGGGGTGCAGTCAATCTTAAAATCGCCTGTGTGAACCAAAACACCCGCGGGAGAATGGATAGCAAAAGCCACCGCATCGGGAATAGAGTGGTTTACATGGATAAATTCCACACCCATGCAGCCGGCTTTTACAGTCATTCCCGGATAGGTCACATTCAGTTTAACCTTCCCTACCAAATTATGCTCCTTGAGTTTTCCTTCAATTAATCCGCAAGTAAGCCTGGTGGCATAAACGGGCAAATTTATCTGTTTCAAAAGATACGGCAGTGCGCCGATATGGTCTTCGTGGCCATGGGTTATAAAAATCCCACGAATCTTATCCGCGTTGCGCTCCACAAAAGTGAAATCCGGCAGGACAAGATCCACTCCAAGCATGTCTCCATCCGGAAATGCCATGCCGCAGTCCACTATGATCATATCCCCTTCGCATTCAAAGAGGGTAAAGTTTTTCCCTACTTCGTTGAGGCCTCCCAAAAAATACACTCGCAGGGAAGGTTTCTCTACTTCCTGTTTCTTTTTCCCTTTTTTGGAAATTCCTCTTTTTACCGTCTCGGGCTGTTTTGCAGAAACGGCCGATTTTGCCGGGATCTCGGAAGAAGGACGATTCTTTGCCGATCCTGTAATCTGTGTCCTTCCACTTTTTCCAGATGTCTGCATTTTCTGATTGCGGCGGGGCTGTGATTTAGCCGCAGTCTGTTTTTCTGCTTTTCCGGCCTTTTTTACACTTTCGGCAGCTGCTTCCGGCTTTTCTTTTTCCGCAGCTTTGGATGATTTTCCTCTGCTTCTCCCTTTAGAAGAAGCTGCGCCTGCTTGCGCCTGTTCCGCAGAAACAAGCTTTCTTTCCGGCCTTTTCGTCTGCTCTGCAGATCTTCTGGAAGGAATCTCTACCTTCCCATACAAATTCCGATATTCATTCTCTGTTTTCTTTGATGTCAAATAAAAAACCTCCAATTTTCTTATCCGGGGACCCCCTCTTTGACAGGCGCAGGAGGTCTCAGTTCCCGTTCAATATGCATATATGTTCCACAAATCCGATCTGTGTAAAGGCAGAAATACATTCTTCCGCCAATATTCCGCTTCCAAATCCGGATAACCATCCGAAAATATAAATAAAAAGCCACACTCAGCATCTTTTTAAGACGGCGTTCCGATTCAACCCTATTCCGGCAATTTTCGGAACCCACAGCCAAAAGAAATTTTTACTGTATGTAAAAATCCTCTTGAAATCAGGACATACGTATATTAGTATAATTGTACATGTATTGCGAAATGCTGTCAAGTAATCACAAATCCCTTGGAAGCTATTCGGTAGTATTCCCAAATTTTAGAGGCTATAAACTTTAAGATACACATATTTATGATATACGTATTCAAAACGACTGGGAAACTTTCCATTATTCTAACATAGTTTTTCCAGCTGCATAAGGAGTTTTTTTAGTATGAAGGAAATCGAATTATATACCGATGGTGCCTGTTCCGGAAATCCCGGCCCTGGAGGCTGGGGAGCCATTCTGCGCTGGAAAGGGCACGAAAAAGCTCTATCTGGCGGGGATCCCCATACCACCAATAACCGGATGGAGCTTTCTGCCGTTATTCAAGGATTGAAACAGTTAAAAGAACCCTGCCTGGTTACGCTCATCAGCGATTCCAAATATGTATGCGACGCTATCAGCAAAGGATGGGCCCGCAGCTGGCAGAAAAACGGATGGCGTAAAAGCGATAAATCGCCCGCTTTAAACATAGACCTGTGGGAAGAACTGCTGCAGCTTCTGGATACCCATACCGTAACCGTCCGCTGGGTGAAAGGACATGCCGGCCATCCGGAAAACGAAGCTTGCGACCGGATGGCTGTAAAAGAATCTTTGAAAGCCGCCCAAAAATCCTAACAACTTCTCTGCCGGAAGTTATCGAAACAGAAAAAGAGGAAACGTGATGGAAAAACACAGTATATATGCGGATCATGCAGCTACCACATCCCTTTCACAGACGGCGCTTGAAGCGATGATGCCCTATCTGACAAATCTCTTTGGAAACCCTTCCACAGCCTATTCCATGGGAAGAAAAGCCAAAAAAGCTGTTGAGGTATCCCGTGGAGAGATTGCCCAATGCCTGGGAGCAGAAGCTCGGGAGATTTTTTTTACTTCCGGAGGAAGCGAAGCGGATAACTGGGCTCTGAAAGGCGCCGCCCACGCCATGAGAAAGCAAGGTAAAAACCATATCATCACCAGCCGCTTTGAGCATCATGCCGTCCTGCATACCTGCGCCGCTTTGGAAAAAGAAGGCTTTTCCGTAACCTATCTGGATGTACACGAAAACGGCATTGTCCGGCCGGAAGAGGTGGCCCGTGCCATAGGGGAATCTACAGGTCTCATATCCATCATGTTTGCCAATAATGAAATCGGCACCATTCAGCCCATAGAAGAAATCGGTTCCATTTGCCGAAAAAAGGGAATTCTATTTCATACGGATGCTGTTCAGGCAGCGGGGCATCTTCCCATAGATGTTCGAAAACAGAATATAGACATGCTTTCCATATCCGCACATAAATTTCATGGACCAAAAGGAGTAGGCGCCCTATTCTGCAGGGATGGACTCTATATAGAAAATCTCTTGGAAGGCGGCGCGCAGGAGCGGGGGCACCGCGCGGGAACCGAGAATGTAGCCGGTATTGTAGGGATGGCTGCCGCTTTAAAGGAATCCTGTGCACATATCCACGAAAACGCTTCTTTTGTAACTGCCCTTAGAAATCATTTGCGGGAGGGACTGCTTCAAATCCCCGGCTGCCGGTGGAACGGCGACGCTGTAAACCGTCTTCCCGGAAATGCCAATGTTTCTTTCTCCGGTATAGAAGGGGAATCCCTTCTGCTGATGCTGGATATGCAGGGGATTTGCGTCTCCTCAGGTTCTGCCTGCACTACCGGGGCAGTAGATCCCAGCCACGTTCTGAAAGCCATCGGTCTTTCAGACAACGAGGCCAAAGGTTCTTTACGCCTTACTTTAGACCGGGAAAATACGGAGCAGGAAGTAGATACGCTTATTCATATCATTTCCGAAACTGTCCAAAAACTG
Source organism: uncultured Clostridia bacterium (assembly GCA_944380875.1). Taxonomy (GTDB): domain Bacteria; phylum Bacillota; class Clostridia; order Oscillospirales; family Acutalibacteraceae; genus UMGS1264. Next base: position 4,303 of record CALWJA010000018.1, on the reverse strand, counting down.
CGGAATATGAATCCCTTCTGGAAGGAAACTTAAATATACTGTGTCTGACACCAGGATACAAAGCACCCATAAAAAGGAAAGATAAGCACCCCCGGAAATTTACCTATAATGGTAAATTCCGGGGGTGCCCTATTTGATGGATATTACTGTCATGCCTGCAGCACACGCATGGCGGATTCTTCCTCGAACTGCTTGCTGTAAAGATCGTGATAATAACCGCGTTTAGCAAGAAGCTCTTTATGGGTTCCTTTTTCCACTATACGGCCATCGCGAACCACCAAAATCATATCTGCCTGCCGGATCGTAGAAAGCCGGTGGGCAATTAGGAAAGAAGTCCTGTCCTTCAAAAGATGGGAAATTGCATCCTGGATCAGTTTTTCCGTCTGGGTATCAATGGAAGAGGTTGCCTCATCCAAGACGAAGATCCGGGGGTCTGCCAATACAGCTCTGGCAAAGGAAATCAGCTGTTTCTCGCCCGTTGATAGACGGTCTCCTCCTTCGCCCACGCTGCTCTCATACCCATGTTCCAGTTTTTCTACCACCAGATCAGCGGAAACCGCTTTTGCCGCCGCATAGACCTCTTCGTCCGTGGCATCCAAACGGCCATACCGTATATTTTCCATGACCGTTCCTGAAAAAAGATGGGGATTCTGGAGCACATAACCAATATTGCTGTGCAGCCACAGCTGAGAACGTTCCCTGTAATCTTTTCCGTCTATAAGGATACGGCCCTTTGTAGGTTCAAAAAAGCGGCAAGCTAAATTTACAAGGGTACTTTTTCCCGCTCCCGTTTCCCCTACTATCGCCACAGTAGAACCTTTCGGAACCTTCAGATTAAAATGTTCCAATACATATTCATGGCCATCGGGATACCGGAAAGAAACATCCTCAAATTCGATATCCCCCTCCAATTTCTCCCAGTTCTCCTTTTTAGGATGAAACATATCTCCGTATTTTTCCACAACCTGAGGCGTATCCACAATGGAAGGCTTCTGCTGCAAGAGGCCGTCCACACGTTCAATATTCGCCTGCATAGAGATAATTTCAGCAAATGTGCGGGCGATCTGCTGGATAGGTTCGAAAATACCTACAGCATAGGATGTAAAAGCGGAAAGCGTGCCCAGGAGCATCACATTGCGAACTACCATGTCACCGCCTCTTGCCAATACGACAGCAGTGGCGATGGAACTCAAAAGAAGCACAAGGGGAATATAAATAGCAGAAAGCCTTGCCGCACGGATACCCGCATGGCGCATCTCCGATGTAATTTCCTGAAAATCGCGGAAATTGTTTCCTTCAATCGTCAGAGTTTTGGAGGTCTTGGCACCTGTAATTCCCTCATTATATGCGCTTGTAATTTTAGAATTGATTTTGCGCACTTTTCGATTCCAATGCAGGATCCGTTTCTGAAAGTAAATCGTGAGCAGAACTATAGCTGGCACAATGAGCATAATAATAACCGCCAAGGACGGATTCAAAATCAGCATGGCTATAAAAACGCCTATCACATACATAACAGCCCACATCATATCGATCAGGCCCCAGGCCACCATTCCTGCAATCCTGTTTGTATCGCTCATAACTCTGGCTAAAATATAGCCCACAGGCGTAGTATTGTAATAGGAAAGCCCCAGTGTTTGCAGATGGACGAAACAAGCCCGTTTCATATCCCGCCCCAAATTCATCTCAATCCGCATGGAACGGCGGGTAAACATAATGACAAATACCGTCTGTACAACGACAACTAAAACATAGAGCGCGATAAAAAAAGCAATTCCTTCCGTTGTGCGCATCTTTATATAATTGTTTATTGCATAGCTTTGAAACAGCGGCAAAGCAATATCGATGGCAGCACTAAATAAATTCAGCAGAATTACAGTAATAAGTGTCTTCCGATAAGGCTTCAAAAAAGGAAGCATACCTTTCCAAATATCCAGACGGAAGGATTTTGTATAATCCTGTTCATCAAAAGCAGGCATTATTCTCCCTCCTTTTCCAGAAGAGCGCGGTCATCGCTACTCATCTGTATATCATAAATACGCTTATATATACCATTCTTTTGCAGGAGTTCATCGTGTGTCCCCAATTCAGCCACCCGACCGTTATCCAATACGAGAATCTGATCCGCCTGCATTAAGGTGGTAATCCGGTGCGAAATCAAAATCACAGTGGAAGAACCGAGACATTCCTTCAAAGAAGCCCGTATCTTGGAATCCGTTTCCGAATCCACCGCTGAGAGGGAATCGTCAAAAATCATAATAGGCGCTTTCTGCATCAACATGCGGGCAATGGCTACACGCTGCTTCTGCCCACCGGAAAGAGTAACGCCTCTCTCACCCACAATGGTCTCATATCCCTCTGCAAAAGACTCCACGGCTTCATCTACGCAGGCGATTCTAGCGGCGAACTGCACCTCTTCAAAGGGCGCTCCCGGACGAAATGTACTGATATTTTCCTGAATTGTTCTGGAGAACAAGAAGGGTTCCTGCAATACCAGCCCTACATTTTTCCGAACCCATTCGCGGCGGATGGAATTCAAATCCACACCGCCTATTGTAATACGTCCGCTTCCTTCCGGAAGATCATAAAGCCGATCCAGCAAATATGTCAATGTGGATTTGCCGGAGCCGGTACCGCCCAAAATTGCAAAAGTAGTTCCTTTTTTGATAGTAAAATCCACATCTTTCAATACAGGCTGAAAACCTTCATAAGAAAAATTCACATGTTCAAAGCAAATATCCCCGTGCATATCCGGTTCTAGGGCTTCGCTTGGTTCTGATTCTTCCTCTTCGTTCAGGATATATCCAAGACGGTCGGCGGATACACCCGCTTTACTCATTTCTGAAAGGATACGCCCTAAACCACGAACAGGCCAAATCAAGGTAGTATTATAGGAGATAAATGCCATAAAATCTCCCATTGTGATATTCCCGGCTACAGCCTCAAAAGTACCGGCAATAATCACCACCAGGATCTGCAGGCCTGTAATGAGATCACCCAAGCCCCAATATACACTGAGAAGCTGGCCCAAACGAATCCACAGGCTGGAAAATTTCTGATTCTTTTCTTCAAAGCGGTCAATTTCAAATTTTTCCCTGCCAAAGGCACGGACAACGCGCACACCTGTTAAATTTTCCTGCACGGCAGCGGAAAGATCCCCTTCTGCTTCATCCGCCACCAAAAATCTGCTGGCTATTTTAGAATAGAAAATCCCTGAATAACCGGCTACCACAGGTACAAAAATCACCGCAATCAAAGAAATCTTCACATTCATAGAAAACATGACGGAAAGGGATAAAATAATGAGAAACGTAATACGGAATACTTCCATCAATTGCTGTGTTACAAACCCACGTATAACTTCCACATCGGAAGTGCAGCGCTGGATAATATCGCCTGTCTGATGCTTAACATGCCAGGAAAACGGAAGCTTTTGAATATGTTCAAAGAGGCGATCCCGAAGCGCCTTCACAAAACCCTCGTTACCTTTAGCAAGTGTCATCCGGCTGAAATAATTGGAAATCCCAGATAAAACAGCCACTACCAAGACCATACCGGCTGCCCCCAAAAGCAGAATCCAAACATCTGCATCCTTAGGAATCAACCTTTCCAGCCAGTCCGGGAGATTGGACTCGCTGCCTCCAATAATGGAATCCACTGTATAGCGGATAATCTGTGGCGTCAAAGCATTGAGTGCTGTCTGCACCATAGCCAGGACTACAGACAACACAAATAAATACCGGATTCCTTTCAGAAAACGAAGAATCATTTTCATATTACCGGCATGTTTTTTTGTTCCTTTCATATAAAACTCCTCTACCCATACCACAAACATGATTACGAACAATAATTCCATTATACGGTTCTTTTTAGATAAATGCAAGCCAAGCCGCATAATTTTTTTAATTACTAAATATTAAAACAAGTCGTTAACCTTATTTTCTTCTGTAACTGGCCTATCAAATAATTTATACGGTCTTACATTACTATGTTCCGAAAAATAAAAGACCTGAACTCTATAACCTAACGGCATAAAGTTCAGGTTTCTTCATATGGTGGGCCATCAGGGACTCGAACCCCGGACCAACCGGTTATGAGCCGGTAGCTCTAACCAACTGAGCTAATGGCCCTTATATACTATTAAGATAACAAAACGATCCGAAAAAATCGGATCGTTTTCTCTGGCTCCCCCTGTTGGACTCGAACCAACGACCCTGCGGTTAACAGCCGCATGCTCTACCGGCTGAGCTAAGGAGGAATATTTAAGTTGGCATCTTCCTATTGTTCCAGGCCGTTGCCAGCC